>JBHWTG010000045.1:0-13401 GCA_043427735.1 Tsuneonella sp.
GTCGGCTGCGATCCGAAGTCGATGGGCGAGGCGGCGAAGCTCGCGGCGGACAAGGGCGCGGCGATCGTCGACATCAACTTCGGCTGCCCGGTGCGCAAGGTCGTCGGCCAATACGCCGGCAGCGCCCTGATGCGCGAGGTACCGCTGGCGATCCGGCTGATGGAGGCCTGCGTGCGGGCGGTCGACGTGCCGGTGACGGTCAAGATGCGCATGGGCTGGGACCACGACAGCCTCAACGCCCCCGAGCTCGCCCGCATCGCCGAGGACCTGGGGGTGAAGATGATCACCGTCCACGGCCGCACCCGCAACCAGATGTACAAGGGCGAGGCCGACTGGCGCTTCGTCCGCAAGGTCAAGGACGCCGTCTCGGTGCCGGTGATCGTCAATGGCGACATCAACTCGATCGACGATGCCGCGACAGCGCTGGAGCATTCCGGCGCGGACGGCGTGATGATCGGGCGCGGGGCCTATGGCCGGCCGTGGCTGCTCGGCCAGGTGATGCACTGGTGGCGCACCGGCGAGGCGCTGGCCGATCCCGACATCGACGCGCAATACTCCACGCTGGTCGCGCACTACCTCGCGATGCTCGACCATTACGGGGCGGATACCGGCGTAAAGATGGCCCGCAAGCACCTCGGCTGGTACACCAAAGGGCTGCACGGCTCGGCCGAATTCCGCAACAAGGTCAACTTCATCGACGACGCGCGCGCGGTGCTTGGCGAAATCGACCGGTTTTACGAGCCGCTGCTGCGCCGGCAGGCAGCGTGATCGAGGGCGCGAGCGGGGCGCCGGGTCCGCGCGCCCAGCTCGCGGGGCTGGTCTTCGCGGTTCTGCTGCTCGATCCCGAGATGGTCATCGTCGAAGCCAACCCGGCGGCCGAGGAGATGCTCGGGCGCAGCGCTCACCGGATGGTCGGGTCCCGCCTGTTCGAGGTCGTGGAGATCGACGATCCACGCGTCACCGCGCATTCGCGCGAGGCCGCAACGCCGCTCGTCGCGCGGGGCGTGACGATCCGCTCGGGCCGCTCGGGCCTCCCGGGCGCGCACGAGCGTCGGGTGAACCTCACTCTGTCGCCGCTCGCCACGCACCCCGGCTGGCGGGTCGCCACGCTCTCGGAAGCAGGAACCGAGCCGTTCGGCGCGCAGGAGGGGGCCGAAGGCGCACTGGCCGGGCCCGCCATTCTCGCGCACGAGATCAAGAACCCGCTCGCGGCGATCCGCGGCGCTGGCCAGCTCATCGCCCGCAAGCTCGGCGACAGGGACCGCGCGCTGACCGATCTGATCGCCACCGAGGTCGCGCGGATCGCGGCGCTGATCGACCGGATGCAGCGGATCGGCGCGCGGGGAGCGGAGCCGAACACGCCGCTCAACCTGCACGAGGCGGTGCGCCGGGCGATCGCCACCGTGCGCGGCGGAGGCCTGCGCGGGGTCGAGCTGGTCGAGGAGTTCGATCCCTCGCTGCCGCCCGTGCTGGGCAGCGAAGGCGCGCTCGAGCAGGTGGCGATCAACCTGCTGGCCAACGCGCGCGACGCCTGCGGGGGGCGCGAGGGCGCGCGCATCGTCGTGCGGACGCGCTACGTCAGCGGACTGATCCTCAACGCGATCCGGCCGGGCCGCTCGATTCGGCTGCCGGTCGAACTGACCATTTCCGACAACGGACCGGGGGTCGACCCGGCTCTGCGGGGCCATGTGTTCGAGCCGTTCGTCAGCTCCAAGAAAAGCGGGCAGGGCCTCGGCCTCGCGCTCGCCCGGCGGCTGGTGCAGGACATGGACGGGCGCATCGCGCACGAGCGCGACGATAAGGCGGGCCTCACCCACTTCCGGATCAACCTGCCGCTGGCGAAGGAGGGCTAACGAATGGCGGGCCGCATCCTGCTGGTCGAGGACGACGCCGCGATCGCCACGGTGATCACCGCCGCGCTCGAGGACGAGGGCTTCGCGGTCGACCGAGCCGCCGGGATCGCCGAGCGCGACGCGCGGCTGGAGCGCGAGACATACGCGGCGATGCTGACCGACGTTGCGCTGGCCGACGGAGACGGGCTGGCGAGCCTTTCCGCGGTGCGCGAGCGGCGCCCCGAGCTGCCGGTGATCGTGCTCTCCGCGCAGAACACGCTCGATACCGCGGTGCGCGCGACCGAGCTTTCTGCGTTCGAGTATTTTCCCAAGCCGTTCGACCTCGACGAGCTGGTCCGCGCCGTGGTGCAGGCCGCCGGCCCGCGCGGGGAGCGGGGGGCGGCGCTGCCCGACGAAAGCGGAGAGGGGCTGCCGCTGGTCGGGCGCAGCCGCGCGATGCAGGGCGTCTACCGGATGATTACCCGGGTGCTGCGCAACGATCTGACCGTGCTGATCCTGGGCGAATCGGGCACCGGCAAGGAACTGGTCGCCGAGGCGATCCACCAGCTCGGGCACCGCAAGTCCGGACCGTTCGTGCCGGTCAACGCCGCGGCGATCCCGCAGGACCTCATCGAGAGCGAGCTGTTCGGGCACGAGAAGGGCGCCTTCACCGGGGCGATCGCGCAGGCGATCGGCAAGTTCGAGCAGGCGAACGGCGGAACCCTGTTCCTCGACGAGATCGGCGACATGCCGCTCGCGGCGCAGACCCGGCTGCTGCGCGCGCTGCAATCGGGGCGCATCCGCCGCGTGGGCGGGCGGCAGGAGATCACGGTCGACGTGCGCATCGTCGCGGCCACCAACCGCGACCTCGCGCCGATGATCGCCGCGGGCACGTTCCGCGAAGACTTGTTCTACCGGCTCAACGTCGTGCCGATCGAGCTGCCGCCCTTGCGCGAGCGGCGCGACGACATCGCCGCGCTTGCCCGCCATTTCCTGTCGCTGGCGGTGGCCGAGGGCCTGCCGCGGCGGCGGATCGATGCGGGCGCGGTCGCCGCGCTCGAGCGCTTTCCCTGGCGCGGCAATGTGCGCGAGCTGCGCAACGCGGTCTATCGCCTGGCGCTGATCGCGCGCAACGAGACGATCGATGCCGAAACCGTGGCGGCGGTCCTCGGTCAGCCGGCAGGCCCGGAGGACGGCGCGCGAGAGACGAGCTTCGCCGCCGCGCTGGCTGCCTGGCTGCGCGCCAATCCCGTGCGCGAAGGCGATCTCTACGACGCCGCGCTGGCCGAGTTCGAGCGCCCGTTGCTGGCGCATGCGCTCGACCAGACCGGGGGCAACCAGTTGCGCGCGGCGAGGCTGCTCGGGATCAACCGCAACACCCTGCGCAAGCGGCTGGCTCAGTTGACGATCGAGCCCGACGTCCGCGCGCGGATCGAATAGCGCGCCGCCTCAGCGAAAAACGCTTGCATCGTTGCAACAGGGCCGTTGTAACCGGGCAACGATGTCCGCCCCCCAGGCTTCACCTGCACCACCATCCACGCCGCGGCGCAGCCCGCGCTGGTGGCGGCGCTTCGTCGTCGCCAGCCGCCGGGCGAACTTTTTCCTGATCCTCGAAATCGTCGCCGCGCTGGCTTTCGCGGCGATGGTGTGGACAACCTGGTATGCGTTCACCAGCGCGCCGCCCGATGGGCAACTGCTGCCGTCGCGCCAGGTCGCCGGCCTGCTGATCGCCACGCTGGTGCCAGCGATGGCAGTGCTCGTTTTGCTCGGGCGCCGCCTGGCGCTGCGGCGTGCCGCGGGGACGACCGCCCGGCTTCACGTGCGGCTGGTGTTCTTCTTCTCGCTCGTCGCGGCGGTGCCGACGCTGCTGGTGGCCGCGTTCGCCGCCTTCTTGTTTCAATCCGGCGTCGACTTTTGGTTTTCGGGCACCTCGCGTGGACTGATGCAGAATGCGAACGAACTCGCGCGCGGGTATTACGAGCAGAACCAGGTGCAGGTGGCCAACCAATCCGTCGCAATGGCGAGCGACACGGGTTATTACCTGCAAAGCCTGGACATTGCCGATCCGTTGTTCGCGGACGTTTACCAGCAGCAGATGCTCTCCCGCGAGTTAAACGAGTCTGCCATCCTGCAGCGGCTGCCCGATGGAGAGATACGCACCGCGGCAGTCGCCAACCTGCAAGCGGATAACAATCCGCTCTCTTTTGCCCGTCAAGCCATGCCGCGGCTCCGCGATGGCGAGCCGGTGGTGTTCAGCGGCAACGCGATCCGGATAGAGGCGGTCGCCCCAGTCGATCTGGCGGCCGGGATCTTTCTTTATGCAGCGCGCAATACTGAGTCGCTCGGCTTCAGCCAATGGCGGAATGCGCAGGCCGTGGCGAGCGGCTACAGCGTCCTCACCAAGCGCGCCCGCGCTTTGCAGCTCCGCTTCAACCTCGCACTGTTCTTCGTCAGCCTCGCGCTGGTGGGACTGGCGGTATGGTTCGCGCTGCGCTTTGCCGACCGCCAGGTCGAGCCGCTGACCCGCCTGGTCGGGGCCGCACGGCGGATCGGCACGGGCGATTTCGCACGGGTTGAGGGGCGCACCGGACCCGACGAGATCGGCATGCTCAACCGCGCGTTCAACCGCATGGCCGGGCAGATCGAGCAGCAGACCGCCGCGCTGATCGGCGCCAATCGCCAGCTCGAGGAACGCCGCGCGTTCATCGAGGCGGTCGTCGAATCGATCTCGGCCGGGATCGTCACCGTCGATCCGGACGGCCGCGTGCTGCTCATGAACAGCTCGGCGCAGGAGCTGGTGCTGGGCGCCAGGGGGCCGGTGCCCGCGAACGCTCGGCTCGACGAGCTCGCACCGCAGCTCGCGGCACTGGTCGAATCGCGCGTGGCGAGCGGCATCGTCAACTGGACCAAGGGCACCGAGCTGCTGACCCTGGCGGTCAAGATCGCCGATGCGCCCGAAGGCCGCGTGATCACGTTCGAGGACATCACCCGGCAGATTCTCGACCAGCGGCAGGCCGCCTGGTCCGACGTCGCCCGGCGCATCGCGCACGAGATCAAGAATCCGCTGACCCCGATCCAGCTCGCCACCGAACGGCTGAAGCGCCGCTACCGCAAGCAGATCGCCAGCGACGGCGAGCTGTTCGACGAGCTGACCGACACGATCGTCCGCCAGGTCGGCGACTTGCGCAAGATGGTCGACGAGTTCTCGAGCTTCGCGCGCCTGCCCAAGCCGGTGTTCCGGCCGGAGGACGCACACGACCTGGTCAAGCAGGCGCTGTTCCTGCAGGAAGTCGCGCATCCCGAAATCGACTATGTGCTGGCGTTGGAGATCGAAGGCGACGCGCGGATCGCCTGCGACCGCCATCAGCTGGGCCAGGCGATGACCAACGTGCTTAAGAACGCCGCCGAGGCGATCGAGGCGCGCGCCCGCGGCGCGGAGCCCGATTACCGCGGACGTATCGCCGTCACGATCGGCGAAACCCCCGGAATGATCGCGATCGCGGTGGAGGACAACGGCGTCGGGCTGCCGCAGGACCGCGAGCGGATCGTCGAGCCTTACGTGACCACGCGCGAGAAAGGCACCGGCCTCGGCCTCGCGATCGTCAACAAGATCGTCGAGGAGCACGGCGGCGAGATGAACTTCGCGGGCGTCGAGGGCGGCGGCACACGCGTGACCTTGCGCTTCGCGCGCGACCCGCTCGCCGAACGGCGGACGGTAGCGGCCGAATAGCGGGAGGACGGATGGCGCTCGATATCCTGATCGTGGACGACGAACGCGACATTCGCGAGCTCGTCGCCGGCGTGCTGAGCGACGAGGGCTACGAATGCCGCACCGCCGGCGACAGCAGCGCTGCGCTCGCCGCGGTCGACGCCCGCCGGCCGAGCCTCGTGCTGCTCGACGTCTGGCTGCACGGCAGCCCGATGGACGGGCTCGAGGTGCTCGACGAGATCAAGAAGCGCGAGCCCGGGCTGCCGGTGATCATTTTTTCCGGCCACGGCAATATCGACACCGCGGTGAGCGCGGTCAGCCGCGGGGCGATGGACTTCATCGAGAAGCCGTTCGAGGCGGAGAAGCTGCTGCTGCTCGTTCAGCGCGCGACCGAGACCGAGCGGCTCCGGCGCGAAAACACCCGCCTGCGCGAAGGGTTTGCCAGGGCGGAGGAATTCACCGGCAACTCGGCCGCGATCAACACCGTGCGTGCGACGCTCAAGCGGGTCGCCAACACCGGCAGCCGGGTGCTGATCTCGGGTCCCGCCGGCGCGGGCAAGGAAGTCGCCGCGCGGCTGCTCCATGCGTGGAGCCCGCGCGCCGACAGCGCGTTCGTCACGGTGAATTCCGCGCGGATCACGCCGGAACGCTTCGAGCACGAGCTGTTCGGCGAGGAAGCCGATGGCAAGCTGCTCCGGCCCGGGTTGCTGGAGATGGCCGACAGCGGCACGCTCTACCTCGACGAGGTGGCCGACATGCCGCTGTCCACCCAGGCGCGCATCCTGCGGGTGCTGACCGAGCAGGCGTTCGTGCGGGTCGGCGGCACGCGGCAGGTGCGGGTCGACGTGCGGGTGGTCTCCTCGACCTCGCGCGATCTCACCCGCGAGATGGAGGAGAAGCGCTTCCGCGAGGACTTGTTCTACCGCCTCAACGTCGTGCCCGTGACAATACCCTCGCTCGCCGAGCGGCGCGACGACATCCCCGCGCTAGCCGAGCATTTCTTCACCCGATATGCAAGCGAACAGGGCGTGCCCCCGCCGGTCCTGACCGCCGAGGCGATTGCCGCGCTGCAAGCCTACGACTGGCCGGGCAACGTGCGCCAGCTGCGCAACGTGGTCGAGCGGACGATCATCATGACCCCGCGCGAGCGGCTGGCCGAGGTCGCGGCCGACATGCTGCCGAGCGAAGTCGCCGGCGGCCGGCTCGGTGGGGGAGGGGGCGTCACCGCGCTGATGGGGGTGCCGCTGCGCGAGGCGCGCGAGAGCTTCGAGCGCGAATACCTGACCGTCCAGATCCGCCGCTTTTCAGGCAACATCTCGAAGACCGCGAGCTTCATCGGGATGGAGCGCTCGGCGCTGCACCGCAAGCTCAAGCTGCTCGGCATGGGCGATCGGCGCGAGGAGGAATAGAGCGCGCCCGGAACGCGCGCGAGGTAAAAGCATTTGCGATTCGAGGCGGACGACCCATAATCGGTCGCGAAAAACCGGCGCGCGGCCTGCAGCCATGCGCCAGACCGCGGACCGCGTGCCGAATTGGGTGGCGGCCGCCAAGAACGGAGACCACTCAAGTGTCCACATCCCGCACGCTGTCCGCGCGTCCGAAGCCGCCGGCAGACGAAGCTCCGCCCGCTCCGGCGCAGCCCTCCGGCAAGCAGCAGAGCCTTCAGGACGCGTTCCTCAACTTGCTGCGCAAAAACAAGACCCCGGTGACGATGTTCCTCGTCAAGGGTGTCAAGCTGCAAGGCATCGTCACCTGGTTCGACAACTTTTCGATCTTGCTGCGGCGCGACGGGCAGTCGCAGCTGGTCTACAAGCACGCGGTTTCGACCATCATGCCGAGCCAACCGATCGACGCGGAGCAATTCGGCAGTCAGGGATCGAACGCCAAGCAGCGGCTGCTGCAGGACGTTTTTCTCAGCCGGGTGCGCGAGGCGGGCGTGCAAGTGACGATGTTCCTCGTCAATGGCGTGATGCTGCAGGGCAAGATCGCGGCGTACGATCTGTTCTGCACTCTGCTGGAGCGGGAAGGCTACGTGCAGCTTGCCTATAAGCATGCGGTATCGACGATTCAGCCGGCCAGCGCGGTCGATCTGTCGGGCGAATTCGAAGGCGAGGGCGACTGAGCTTCGACGATGACCTGATGGGCGAGGTCTCGCGCGGGTCGCGCGCGCTGGTCGTATGCCCCGATGTTCGGGGGCGCCACCACGATCTCGAGCCCGAAGCGCGGCTGGAAGAGGCGACCGGTCTGGCGCTGGCGATCGGGATCGAGGTGGTCGACGCGTTCGTGCTGCCTGTGCGGCAGGTGCGCCCGGGCACTCTGTTCGGGGCCGGGCAGGTCGACAACATCGCCGTCGCGTGCGAGCAGCACGCCGCCGAGCTGGTGGTCGTCGACGGCGCTCTCAGCGCTATCCAGCAGCGCAATCTTGAGGACAAGCTCAAGCGCAAGGTGATCGACCGCACCGGGCTGATCCTCGAGATCTTCGGCGAGCGGGCGGCTACCGCGGAAGGACGGCTGCAGGTCGAGCTGGCTCACCTCGATTACCAGCAGAGCCGGCTGGTGCGCTCGTGGACTCACCTCGAGCGCCAGCGCGGCGGGTTCGGCTTTCTCGGCGGCCCGGGCGAAACGCAGATCGAGGCTGACCGGCGGATGATCCGCCAGCGCATGAGCCGGCTGCGCAGGGAGCTCGAATCGGTGCGCAAGACCCGCGCGCTCCATCGCGAGCGGCGGGGGAGGGCGCCGTGGCCGGTGATCGCGCTTGTCGGCTACACCAACGCCGGGAAGTCTACCCTGTTCAACCGTCTGACCGGGGCCGAGGTGATGGCCGAAGACCTGCTCTTCGCCACGCTCGACCCGACGATGCGCGCGATCGCGCTGCCGGGGGTCGAGAAGGCGATCGTCTCCGACACCGTCGGCTTCATCTCGGACCTGCCGACCCAGCTCGTGGCGGCCTTCCGCGCGACGCTCGAGGAAGTGACCGGCGCCGACCTCATCCTTCACGTGCGCGACATCGCCAGTCCCTCGAGCCAGGCGCAGAAGGCGCAAGTGCTCGAGGTGCTCGGCGATCTCGGGGTAACCGAGGAGGAGGCGGGATCGGGAACCCCGATCCTCGAGGTTTGGAACAAGCTCGACCTGCTGCCTGCGCGGGAGGCGGCCGAAGTGCGCGCGGCGGCTGCGCCGGACGACATGGCCGTGGCCATTTCTGCCGCGACCGGCGAGGGGGTCGATCGGCTGATCGAGCGGCTCGGCGAGCACCTCACCCGCGGCGCGCATGTCCACCAGTTCGTGCTGCCCGCCAGTGCCGGACGGCAGATCGCGTGGCTGCATGCCCACGGCGAGGTGCTCGAGGAGCGCGATGCCGGGGGCGGAGAGCAGGGCCCGGTACGGTGCCTGACCGTGCGGCTTAATCCGAAGGAGCTTGGCCAGTTCGAGCGGCTATGACCGCTCGGCCGCCTTGACCGCCTGCCACAGCGCTTCCTGATCGGCCAGCGTCCGATTGCCGAAGTCTCCGCCCGCGAGCCCCTCCATCGCGCGAAAGCGGCGCTCGAACTTGGCGTTGGCTGCGCGCAGCGCATCTTCGGCTGCGATTCCGTGCGCACGCACCAGGTTGACCGCCGCGAACAGGAGGTCGCCGGCCTCTTCGAAACGGTCGGCGTCGTCGCATTCGGCGAGCTCGCGCATTTCCTCGGCGAGCTTTCCCGCGGGACCCGCGGTGTCCGGCCAATCGAAGCCCACTCGCGCCGCCCGCTTCTGCAACTTGTCGGCCCGCAGCAGCGCGGGGAGCGCGAGAGCGACGCCATCGAGCGCGCTTCGGGCACCTTTGTCCGCCCGTTCGGCGGCCTTCAGGGCTTCCCACCGCGCATCGCGCGCGTCGCCGGGGGGCTCGGCATCCCCGAAGATGTGCGGATGGCGCGCCTCGAGCTTGTCGGCCATGGAGTGCGCGACGTCGTCGAAAGTGAATTCGCCGGTTTCCTCGGCAATCCGGGCCTGGAACACCACCTGGAACAGCAGGTCGCCGAGCTCGTCGCGGATGTCGGCGATATCCCCACGGGCGACCGCATCGGCCACCTCGTACGCTTCCTCGATTGTGTGCGGGACGATCGTCGCGAAGGTCTGCGCACGATCCCACTCGCACCCGCGTTCGGGATCGCGGAGCAGGGCCATGATGCGAAGAAGGCGATCGATCTGCGAGGTCATGACGATAATATATATTATGTAAACCTGTAGGGCGGCCGGCGGGCGTCCTCAGCCTATCACCAGCGTGAACACGAGAAAGACCCCGAGGAATATTCCAGCCCACATCAGGCTCAGGCGCACGCTTTCTTTCCAGTCCAGCCGGAACGACGCCACGGCCGTGGCGGCGAGAATGAGCCAGGCGATCAGCGAGATCAGCTGGACCGTGGCGAATTCGTTCATGGCCGCACCGTCAGACCGTCGAAACCTGCCAGGACATGCGACGGTATCTCCGCTGAAAGCGCGGCATAGTCCATGCTCTTGTCGAGATGCGTCAACACCGCGCGCCGCGCGCCGCAGCGCGCGACGAAGTCGAGCGCCATCTCGAGGTGTGCATGGGTCGGATGCGGCCGGCGACGCAGGCAATCGACAACCAGCAAGTCGACCCCGGCGAACAGTGCAGTCATGGCGGGTACGATTTCACTGAAGTCCGTTGCGTAACCGATTGATTTTCCGTCAGCGTCAAAGCGATACGCGGTCGTGCGGGCGGGCCCGTGCGGCATCTGGCAGCTGGTGACGCCAAAGCCCGCGAAAATCTTCAGGCGCTCGAGCGTGTTGAGCTCGCAGATCGTCGGATAGCCGTGCTCGCCGGCAAAGACATAGCCGAACCGAGCGCGCAAGCGGCGGGCGGTTTCCTCGGCAGCGAAGCCCGGCAACGGCCCCGAGCGGTCGTAGCGCAGGACTCTCAGATCGTCGATGCCGTGGCAGTGGTCGGCGTGATCGTGAGTCCAGAACACGCCGTCTATGCGGTCGATCCGGTTGGCCAGCAACTGGTGCCGCAAGTCCGGCGAGGTATCGACCAGCAGCCGTCGGCCTTCGTCGCTCTCGACCACGATCGACACGCGGGTGCGGCGGTTCCTCGGTTCGGCCGGATCGCATTCGCCCCAATCGTCGCCGATCCGCGGCACCCCGGTCGAGGTGCCCGAGCCGAGCATTATCAGCTTCACGCCGCCGCTTTCCGGAACAAGTCGAAGAAGTTGCGCGTGGTTGTTTCGGCGAATTCTTCGAGCTGCGATCCGCGCAAGCTGGCCACGAATACGGCGGTGTCGCGCACGAATGCCGGCTCGCACGGGCGGCCCCGATGCGGCACCGGCGCGAGGAATGGGCTGTCGGTTTCGACCAGCATGCGATCCGCGGGCAAGTCTCGTGCGATAACCTGCAATTCCCGCGCGTTCTTGAAGGTGACGATGCCCGACAGCGAGATCGACAGGCCGAGATCGAGCACCTTGCGCGCGAAACCGGCGGACGCGGTGAAACAATGGATCAGCGCCGGGAACGCGCCGCGCTCCATTTCATCGCCGAGGATGGCGGCGGTGTCGTCCTCGGCGTCGCGGGTGTGGACGATCAGCGGCAGACCGGTTTCGCGCGCGACGCCGACGTGCATGCGGAACAGGTCGCGCTGCACGGTGCGGTCGGATTTGTCGTAGTAGTAGTCGAGCCCGCTTTCGCCGATGCCGATCACCCTGGGATGCTCGGCCGCAGCGAGGAGTGCCTCGCGCCCGAGATCGGCGTGCGCGTCGGCTTCGTGCGGGTGAATGCCCACGCTGGCCCACACGTCGGGCTCGCGCTCGGCGGTGCTTACGACCTGGTCCCACTCGGCCCGGCGGGTGGAGATGTTGAGCATGCCGGTCACCCCGGCCGCCCGCGCCCGCGCCAGTACGCCCTCGCGATCCTCGGCCACGCCCTCGTATTCGAGGTGGCAGTGGCTGTCGATCAGCCTCACGCGGCCTCGTGCTCCGACGAGAGCTCGAGGCGGGGAAACACCCCGACGGGCTGCGCGAGGCGGAAGCCCGACGCGACGAGCGAACCGTACCACCCATCGTCCGCCAGCGCCGCATAATCCCGCGCGCTGGCCGGGATGCCCATCTGGTCGAGCAGCCTGTCCGCCGATCCTGGGACGACCGGCCGGATGGCGATCGCCAGCCCGCGCACCGCAGCGAACAGCGTCAGCAGGACGGTCCGCATCCGCTCGGGATCGGTCTTGCGCAGCGCCCAAGGCGCCTGCTCGTCCACATACTGGTTGCAGCCGAAGACCGCCCGCATCCAGGCCTCGATCCCAGCCGAAAAATCGAGCGCTTCGAACGATTTGCGTTGCTCCGCCGCCGCGCCCGCCACCCGCTCGAGCAGCGCGCGGTCGGCTTCGGCGGGCTCGAACGCGCTCAACGCGCCATCGAGGTTCTTGTAGATCATCGACAACACCCGCTGCGCGAGATTGCCGAAGCTGTTGGCCAGTTCGGCGTTGCAGCGGGTGACGATCGCCTCGGCGGAGAAGCTGCCGTCCTTGCCGAAGGGCACCTCGGCGAGCAGGAAATAGCGTAGATTATCGACACCGAACCGCGTCGATAATTCGACAGGATCGACGACGTTTCCGAGCGATTTCGACATCTTCTCGCCGCGATGCAGCAGGAATCCGTGTCCGAACACGGATCTTGGCGCGGGCAATCCGGCGCTCTTCAGGAACGCCGGCCAGTAGACCGCGTGGAAGCGAACGATGTCCTTGCCGATCAGGTGCAGGTCCGCCGGCCAGAAACGCGCGAACTCCCCCTCCCGCTCGGGAAAGCCGATTCCGGTGAGGTAGGTCGTCAGCGCGTCGACCCAGACGTACATCACATGGCCCGGGCTGCCCGGCACCGGCACCCCCCAGTCGAAGCTGGTGCGCGAGACCGACAGATCGCGCAGTTCGTTGCCCTTGAGAAACGCGAGCACTTCGTTGCGCCGGCTTTCGGGCTCGAGAAAGCCGGGCGTTTCATTGAGTTCGACGAGATAATCGCGGTACCTCGAAAGCCGGAAGAACCAGCTCTCCTCGACGTTCCATTCCACCGGAGTGCCCTGGGGGGACAGCTTCGCCCCGCCCTCGCCCGCGACCAGTTCGCTCTCGTCGTAGAACGCCTCGTCGCGCACCGAGTACCAGCCTTCGTAGCGATCGAGATAGAGATCGCCGCTGGCCGCCATTGCCTGCCAGATCGCCTGGCTTGCGGCATGATGCTGCGCCTCGGTGGTTCGCCGGAACGCGCTATACTCTACATTAAGATCACGGCACATCTCGCGGAAATAATTCGACATCTCGGTCGCAAATTCGAGCGTGTCGCGGCCCGTCTCGCGCGCCGTGCGGGCCATCTTGAGGCCGTGCTCGTCGGTGCCCGTCACGAGCCGCACGTCGCGGCCCTGCGCGCGCTTGTGGCGGGCGATCACGTCGGCCGCGATCGCTTCGTAGGCATGCCCGATATGCGGCCGCCCGTTGGGATAGCTGATCGCGGTCGTCAGATAATAGGGCTCAGGCATCGGCGGGCTCGCTAGCGGCGGCGGCCGAAGCGAGCAACCCGCCGATCTGCATCGCCAGGAGCCCGGGGTCGAAGTTGTGCGTCGGCGCCTGCCCGGTGAGCCGGACGAGAGCGGTGTGCGCGTCGACCACTCGCGGGAGCGCCCCGCGCGCGCAGGTCCCGACCATGCGGGCAAGCGTCGCGCGCGCAAGATCGAGCACGGCTGCAAGCCGGTGGCGGTCGGGGCGCGTGCCGATCTCGGCGGCGAGCCGACCGCGCAACGCGAAATCGGGGTCGCCCCGCGCAACGATCGCGCTCATCAGCGCGTCGACCGGGCCCAGGTCCTGCGCCAGAAACTCGAGCGCAGCCC
>JBHWTG010000046.1:0-4014 GCA_043427735.1 Tsuneonella sp.
GCTTCGCGTAGCTGCCTGGAGGTAAGGGCAGGGGGGCGTCCGCCCATACGGCCGCGGGCGCGCCCTGCGGCCAGGCCGGCCCGGGTACGTTCGCCGATAAGGTGCCGCTCGAAATCGGCGAGGCTGGCGAAGATATTGAACACCAGCTTGCCCGACGCCGTGGTCGTGTCGATCGCCTCAGTGACGCTCTCGAAAGCGACGCCGCGGCTCGCCAGCTCGTTCACCGTCGCGATCAGGTCCGGGAGGGATCGGCCAAGCCGGTCGAGCCGCCACACCACCAGCGTGTCTCCGGCACGCAGGGCCTTCATCGCCTGCGCCAGCTCGGGCCGATCGGCGTGTTTGCCGGATGCGTGCTCCGAATAGATCGGCTCGCATCCCTTGGCGCGCAGCACGTCAAGTTGCGGAGCGAGGTCCTGGTCGGCCGTGGATACGCGCGCATATCCGATCCGGCGTGTGCCGGCATGGCTGGGGAGGGGAGTAGCAGCTATGTTCAACATTCAACCTGCGGTAGGGGTTTTCTGATCGCTGTTTCTCGCATGGGTTGTTGGACAGTTCAACGGCGTAAAATGCCAGCTTTGCTGCTGCTGCCGGTGGTGTGCAGCAAACGGCCGTTTTCTGAACAGCGGTGATGTGCCGGGTTGTTCTTGCGCTCTGCCCGGCATAGGGGAGGGGGGTATATGGCTCATCTCTCCGGTTCCAACGCCGACCTGATCGCACGCGTGCGTCGTATCGCCGGCCAAGTCGGGGCCGTCGAACGCGGCCTCACGTCAGGCGACTCCTGCGCGACGGTTCTGCACTTGGTCGCGGCCGTCCGCGGCGCGGTGAACGGGCTGATGGACGAAATTATCGCCGAACACCTGGAAGCGCACGTTGCTCGGTCGGGGCTGACGGACGAGGAGCGCGCCCACGGAGCCGACGAGCTGCTGGCGGTGATCCGCCGTTACGCCAAGTAGGACAGTGCTCGATGCCTACCGCTTCCGAAATCGACCGCTTTGCCCACGATCACGTTTTCCTGGGCAGCTCGCACGACGAGAACGCCCGCCGAACCCTGTGGGTGGTCGCACTCACAGCCGTGATGATGGTCGGCGAAATCATCGCCGGATACCTGACCGGCTCGATGGCGCTGCTCGCGGACGGGTTCCACATGGCGACGCACGCCGGCGCGCTCTCGGTCGCTGCGGCGGCTTATGCGTATGCCAAGCGTCACGCGCGCAACCCGGCCTATAGCTTCGGCACCGGCAAGGTTGGCGACCTCGCCGGTTTCGCCTCGGCCATGGTGCTCGGCCTGATCGCGCTCGGGATCGGGGTGGAATCGGTGCTGCGCCTGTTTCAGCCCATCACGGTCGCATTCGGGGAGGCCACGATCATTGCCGTCGTCGGCCTGGGTGTGAACATCGCCAGCGCCTTTCTGCTCTCGAGCGGTCACCACCATCACGGGCACGGGCCCGGGCACGATCATCACCACGGGCACGATCATGCGCACGCCCACGGCTCTCACGGCGGCGACAACAACCTGCGCTCGGCCTATGTTCATGTCCTCGCCGACGCGCTCACCTCGGTCCTCGCCATCGCGGCGCTGCTCGCCGGCCGGTATCTCGGCTGGGTCTGGATGGACCCGGTCATGGGGATCGTCGGCGCGGTCGTCATCGCCCGCTGGTCATGGAGCCTGATGCGCGACACGGCCGCCGTCCTGCTCGATCGCACCGACGCGCATGTCGCCGATGAGGTGCGCGAGCTGGTCGAAGCTCCCGGCGACGCCCGAGTGACCGACCTGCACGTCTGGAAGGTCGGACCGGAAGCGCACGCGGCGATCGTCAGCGTCGCCGGCGTTCGGGATGGCGAACTGGTCCGCCAGCGGCTCGCGCCGGTTCACGAGCTGGCGCACCTCACGGTCGAGGTGCGCTGATGCTCTACCTGCTTCTCAAGGCCGGCATATCGGCCGTCATCATCGTCGCCGTGTCGGAGATCGCCAAGCGCAGCCCCGGCTTCGGCGCGCTGATCGCCTCGCTCCCGCTCGTCTCGGTGCTGGGCATGATCTGGCTCTGGCGCGACACGCACGATCAGGCGCGCATGGCGGCCCATGCCGGCGCGACCTTCTGGTACGTGCTGCCGTCCTTGCCGATGTTCCTGCTCATTCCGGCGATGCTCAACCGCGGCGCGCCGTTCTGGCTGGCGCTCGCCTCGGGGTGTCTCCTCACGGTTGCGCTCTACCTCGCGATGACGTGGGTCGGGCCGCGCTTCGGGCTCCAGCTCTAAGCGAGCCCGGACAAGCGAAGCGCGACGCCCGCCGCGGCGCACGCGCCTAAGGTCGGGATCACGCCCGCCTTGAACCGAAACATCGCGACCACGGCCGCGACGGTCAACGCCAGCGCGGCCGGGTCGAGGGTGGACAACACCGGCACGTCCAGCGTCCTGCCGGCGATCGGCAGGGCGCGGACCTGGTGGAACAGGGTGTGGAGCGCGAACCACACCGCCAGATTGAGCACCACGCCGACCACGGCTGCGGTGATGGCGGCGAGCGCGGCCGACAGCGCCTTGTTACCGCGCAGCTTCTCGATGAACGGCGCGCCCAGGAAGATCCAGAGGAAGCAAGGCACGAACGTCACCCAGGTCGTGAGCAAGCCCCCCAAGGTGGCGGCGAGCAGCGGGGGCAAGCCGGTCGCTTGCCGGAACGCGCCCATGAAGCCGACGAACTGCGTCACGATGATCAGCGGCCCCGGCGTCGTCTCCGCCATGCCGAGTCCGTCCAGCATCTCGCCGGGACGAAGCCAGCCGTAGTTTTCGACGGCCTGCTGAGCGACATAGGCGAGCACGGCGTAAGCGCCCCCGAACGTCACCACCGCCATCTTGGAGAAGAACAGCGCGATCTGCGTGAACACATTGCCCGGTCCGACTGTCGCGAGCAGCGCCGCAATCGGCGCGAGCCATAGCGCGAGGAGCGCACCGCTGATCCGGAGCGACCATGCGAGGCTGGGGCGGGCGTGGTCGGGGACGTGCTCGCCAAGCGCGGTTTCGGCATCGCGGACGATCTTGCCGCCCGATGCACCGTGGCCGCCCCCGCCCATGAAGGCGGGGTGGCGTGCGCGCCCGCCAAGGAAGCCGGCGATAGCGGCCGCAAGAATGATGATCGGGAAAGGGACGCCAAGGAAGAAGATCGCCACGAACGATGCCGCCGCGATCCCGCGCATGACGTTGTTCTTCAGCGCGCGCGAGCCGATGCGCACGACGGCCTGAAGCACGATCGCGAGCACGGCGGCCTTCAAGCCGAAGAACAGCGCCTCAACAAAGGGGACGTTGCCGAACAGCGCATAGACCCAGCTCAGCGCCATGATCGCGACTAGGCCGGGGAGCACGAACAGCGCGCCAGCGACGAGCCCGCCCTTGGTCTTGTGGAGCAGCCAGCCGATGTAGATGGCGAGCTGCTGCGCCTCGGGGCCGGGCAGCAACATGCAATAGTTGAGCGCGTGAAGGAACCGCTCCTCGCCGATCCATCGCCGCTCCTCGACCAGCACGCGGTGCATCATCGCGATCTGGCCGGCCGGCCCGCCGAAGCTTAAGGCGGCAACCTTGGCCCAGACCCGCAGCGCTTCGCCGAAGGGGATGCCGTGATCCCGCGGGCTCGGGCCTGCGATCGGCGCGGTCGCGGTCGCCTCCATCGTCATTCTCCTCGTCGCCTGGTGAAGTGGGCGTAGAAGCCGTCGAGCGCGCCCGCGCCTCGCGCGAGCCGGTCGGGGTCGTCGAGCGTGGCGGCGCATATCCCCTCGATCAGCGCGCTGACGCCGGCCGTCTCCGGCCGGCCGAACTTGTCGTCGGCGATGTCGAGGTCGTGGATGATCTCCGACAGCGCGACGAGCGCCGGGTCGCCGTCGAGCCCTCGGCGGAACACCAGCGTCTCGAAGGTGCAGCGGTCGCCTTCGTGCGTGAACTCGGCGTCCGCCATGTCGAAGCGCAGCTCGCCGGGCTCGGGGGCGTAACCCTTGCCCTCCACGAACTTGAAGGTCGCGTCCGGGTCGA
>JBHWTG010000047.1:0-17539 GCA_043427735.1 Tsuneonella sp.
TGACTTCTCTGATCGGGTTTTCCAGAATCCACAAGCCCGGCTGCGCTCGTGCTTCGACAGGCTCAGCCTGAGCGGGAGAGGCTGTCACCGAGGTCCGCTCGTCCTGAGCCTGCCGAAGGACGAAATGCTCGGCGTCCGCCACGGGCAGGAATGACCAGGTGACCGCCTCGCTCAGCCCGCGCGCGGCGGCCGCGCGGCGCACCTTGCGCTCGCGCGCCTGGGCCGGCGTGGCGGTCGGTCGGGCGACGCCGTTGGCACGGGGAAGCGGGGTTGAAGGCACTTTGTCGAGCCCGTGGATGCGCACGACTTCCTCGACCAGGTCGGCCGGGCCTTCGATGTCGTGCCGGCGCAGCGGGACGGTGACGTGCCACGTGCTTCGAGACGTGCCTTCGCTCACGCTCAGTCCCTCCTCAGCACGAACGGGCTTGTTTTCAAACGCCCGTTCGTCCTGAGGAGAGGACGAAGCCGAAGGCTGAGTGCTCGTCTCGAAGGACACCGAGCCGGGCGCGAAAGGGGAAACCTCGAAACCCAGCCGCTCGAGGATCGCGCGCTGCTCGGCCTCGGGGATGGCCACGCCGCCGAGCCGCCCGGCGAGCGCGGGATCGTAGGCGACCTGCTTCGGCTCATTGGGCGGGGCGCCGGCGCGCACGACCTCGCTGGGCTCTCCGCCGCAGGTGCGCACGATCAGGTCGGTGAGGATGTCGAGCCCGGCGTCGAGGAACGCCGGATCGACCCCGCGCTCGAACCGCGCGCGCGCGTCGCTGGCGATGCCGAGCGCGCGCCCGGTGGCGCCGATCCGCGCCGGATCGAAGTAGGCGATCTCGAGCAGCACGTCGGTGGTCGCCTCGCTGACCGCCGAATGCGCGCCGCCCATGATCCCGCCGATGTCGTGCACCTGCCGGTCGTCGGCGATCACCGTCATTTCCGGCGTGAGCGTGTAGCTCTTGTCGTTGAGCGCCGCGACCTGTTCGCCCGCGCGGGCGCGGCGTGCGACCACCGGGCCCGACAGCCTGGCGAGATCGTAAACGTGCGCCGGGCGGCCGAACGCGAGGGCGAGGTAGTTGGTCACGTCGACCAACGCGCTGATCGGGCGCTGGCCGGCGCTTGTCAGACGCGCCTGCATCCACTCCGGCGAAGCGCCGTTCCTCACTCTGCGGATCACCCGACCGTAGAACGCCGGGCAGCCCTCGGGATCGTCGGTGCGAATCTCGACGGGGCACGCGAAACTGCCCGGCCGCGGCTCCGCGCGCCACGGCTCGAACGTGCCCATTCCAGCCGCGGCGAGGTCGCGGGCGATGCCCTCCACCCCCATGCAATCGGGCCGGTTGGGGGTCACCGCCACTTCGAACACCGGCGAGGCGCCGTGGTAGTCGGCGAAGTCCGTCCCCACCGGCGCGTCGGCGGGCAGCTCGATGATCCCGGCGTGATCGTCGCCCAGTTCGAGCTCGCGGCTCGAGCACATCATGTCGTTCGATTCGATCCCGCGGATGGCGCTCTTCCTGAGCTCCATCCCGCTCGCCGGAACCACCGCGCCCGGCAGCCCGAGCACGCCCTTCATCCCGGCGCGGGCGTTGGGCGCGCCGCAGACGATCTGGAGCGGCTCTCCCTCGCCGGTGGAGACGGTGAGCACCTTGAGCTTGTCGGCCTCCGGGTGCGGCCCGGCCGTGAGCACTTCTGCGACGCGGAACCTGGCGAGCCGCTCCGCAGGGTCATCGAGGCGTTCGACCTCGAGCCCGATCGCGTTGAGCTTCGCGGCGATCTCGGCCGCGCTCGCCTCGGTGTCGAGGAACGCCTTCAGCCATTCGAGCGAGAACTTCACTGGCGCGCCCCCACCCCGGCCGAGAGCGTCGGCACGTCGAGCGGGTCGAAGCCGTAGTGCGCCAGCCAGCGCTGGTCGCCGTCGAAAAACGCGCGCAGGTCGTCCATCCCGTACTTGAGCATCGCCAGCCGATCGACCCCGACGCCGAACGCGAAGCCCTGCCACCGGTCGGGATCGAGCCCGGCGAAGCGAAGCACGCGGGCGTTGACCATGCCCGAACCGAGCAGCTCCATCCACCCGTGCCCCGGCGCGTCGCCATGCCCGCCGAGCACCCGGCGGCCACCCACGTCCTGCCACCCGACGTCGACCTCGACGCTCGGCTCGGTGAACGGGAAGTAGCTCGGCCTGAGGCGCAGCACGATGTCGTCGCGCTCGAAGAATGCCTTGAGAAAGGTTTCGAGCGTCCACTTGAGATGGCCCAGGTGGATGCCCTCGTCGATCACCAGCCCTTCGACCTGATGGAACATCGGGGTGTGGGTCGCGTCGCTGTCGCTGCGATAGACCCGGCCCGGGGCAATGATCCTGAGCGGCGCGCCGTGCTGCATCATGGCGCGAATCTGCACCGGGCTGGTGTGCGTGCGGAGCAGCATTCTGCGCCCCCGGGAGCCAGGTTGACGCTCTTGTGCGCCATGCCGGGCGGGGAAATAGAACGTGTCGTGCATCGCCCGCGCGGGGTGGCTTTCGGGCATGTTGAGCGCGGTGAAGTTGTGCCACTCGTCCTCGATCTCAGGCCCGTCGGCGACCGCGAACCCCAGGTCGGCGAAGATTTCGGCGAGTTCGTCCATCACCTGGCTGACCGGGTGGACCGAGCCCTTCGGCGTCTCGGGCGCGGGCAGCGTCAGGTCGAGCACCTCGCGCGCAAGCTGTTGTTCGAGAGCGACTTTTTCGAGGACAGCTTTGCGCGTCTCGATCGCCTCGGCGATCCGCGCGCGCAGGCCCTGGATGCGCGGTCCTTCGGCCTGGCGCTGCTCGGGGCTCATCGCGCCGAGCGTCTTGAGCAGCCCGCTGACCCACCCCGCCTTGCCCAGCGCGGCAACCCGCTGCGCCTCGAGCGCCTCGGCATCCGCGCCGGCAATCGCCGCCAGCGCCTCGGCCAGCCGGGCCTCCTGTTCGCTCCTGTCCATCGCGGCAAGCCCCTAGGTGGACAGGAGCGCTACCGCAATCCTTGCGCTTCGCCGGCCGGCGGATCGAGCGTCTGCGCGGGCGAGCCCCAGACCTTGGCCCGCTGCTCCATGAAGGCGGACAGGATCGGATGCGGCAGCGCGGCGTAGTCGCTCGGGCTCATGCCCATGAACTCGTGGAACTCGTGGTTGAAATGCGCCTGGTCGGTGTACAGTTCGTCGATCGCCGGGCTCCACCGGCCCATCCCGCCGAGCATCCACGCGGCGAGGCTGCGCATGAACCGCTGGCGGCGCAGCAGCAGCTTGGGCGCGAAACCGAAATGCCGCCGGCACACCCGCTCGAGCGAGCGGATCGTGATCCCGGCGTGCGACGCGAAGTCGGCCACGGTGGCAAGGCCAAGCTCGATCATCGCGCCGTGCACCGCGCGAATCCGTTCCGCATCGGGGGTCGGCCGGTCGCAGGTGCGCAGCACGGCGACGATGCGAGCGAGCTCCGCGGTGTCGTCGGGCGGGTCGCAGAACACGTCCAGCAAAGGGGTGAAGCAGGCGAACTCCGCATGGCGCTCGGCATCGACCAGCATGTTCGCGCGCGGGGCCGCGGGCCGGCCGACCAGGCGCGCCCAGCCGAGCGGGAGCAGGCCGATGCCCCACATCCTGGTGGTGCCGAGCTCGAAACGGACCGCGCGCGAGCTGGGCCCGGTGGCGGTGAAGCGCGCATCGGCAACGACCGGGCCGGCGCCCAGCCGCGCCGAGGGAACATCGCCCGCGAACACCCGCAGGTTGCCCCATTCGGGTTGCAGCCAGTCGATCACCCGCCCGCCCCCCGGGACGGCCAGCTCGAGCCGGTAGATGCTGGTGAGGCACCCTTCGAGGTCGGCTGGAGGAGCGAAGAAACGCGCGTCCACGATGGAAGCGGGCAGCGGCTGAGCGGCGAGATGGGTCATGCGCGTGCGACACCGTTTCCGGCAGGCTCTCGACGGCGCGACCCAATGGATCGAGGGCTGCTACTTGTTAAAACGCGACGCTATCAACCCGCGGGCACACCGGCAAGGGCCCCGTGCGGCACGCGGAAGCGCGCGATCGTCGGCAGGTCGAGCGAAGTCGCCGCGCCCTGATCGGCCAGCTGCTGGCGCATGAGGGGGCCGACGATCGGGTGCGCCATCGCCGCATACTCGCTGGGGCTGATCCCCATGAACCCGCGGAACTCGCGCACGAACTGCGCCTGGTCGTGGTATTGCCCGTCGAGCGCGGCCAGCCAGCTGAGCGACGGATCCAGCATGAACCGGGCCAGGCTGCGCACGAACCGCTGGCGGCGCAGGAGCAGCTTGGGGGTGAACCCGAAGTATCGCCGACACAGCCGCTCGAGCGCCTTGACCGACATGCCCAGCCGCGCCTGCAGCGTGGAGACTTCGCCGACCAGCGGATCGCGCAGTGCATCGTGCAATGCGAAGATGCGATCCTCGCGGGGCACCGGGCGGTCGGCGATGCTGGTCAGGTACGCGCCGATCCTCGCCGCCTTGGCATCGTCGTCCTCGTTGCCGCGGATCAGCGCCAGGATCGGCGCCAGCAGCGCGAATGCCGGATCGGCGCTGCCGTCAACGGTCCGGTTGGCGAGCGCCGATGCTTCGCCGCGCGCGAACTTCGCCCACCCTGTCGGTTGCAGCCCCAGACCCCAGATGCGCGATGTCGTGACCGCGAACCGGGTGGCGAGGCTGGTCGGCCCGCAGGCGACGAACGGCCACTGCGGGACCAGCGGGCCGGGCCCGACACAGGCGGCCGGCGGCGGCCCCTCGGTGAAGCGCAGCGCTGCCCACTCGGGGTGCAGGTAGTCCTTGAGCTGCACGCCGCGGGCGTCGATCGAGGTCAGGTAAAGCGCGGTGAAATAGGGTGCGAGCGGCTCGGGCAGCCGGAAAAAGCGCACGGCGATGCTCGGCGAAGCCGTCACGTGGCGGTCAGCCTTTCGGGAGATTTGCGACCCGAAGGACCCGATGTTTGTATGTTTTGGACTCTAGCGCGCGCCGCGTATCCGTCAAGGGCGCCGCGAGCGCTTGCCCGCGGCGCCCTTGTCGGCGGGCTTGCGCCCGCGTTCAGTTCAGCGCCGACTTGGCCTGCGAAACGATCGCGGTGAACGCGCCGCCTTCGTTCATCGCGAGATCCGCCATGACCTTGCGGTCAAGCTCGATGCCGGCGAGCTTCACCCCGTGCATGAACTGCGAGTAGGTCAGCCCCTCGGCGCGGACTGCGGCGTTGATCCGCTGGATCCACAGCGCGCGGAAAGATCGCTTCTTCACCTTGCGGTCGCGGTAGGCGTACTGCCCGGCCTTCTCGACCGCCTGGCGGGCGACACGAATGGTGTTCTTGCGGCGCCCGCGATAGCCCTTGGCCTGCTCGAGGATCCGCTTGTGCTTGGCGCGGGTGGTTACGCCGCGTTTGATGCGTGCCATTGTTCAGTACCTCCTCAATCGAGCCCGTAGGGCGCCCACTTCTTGATCGCCTTCGCGTCGGCGTCGGCGATCACGGTGGTCCCGCGGTTCTGGCGGATGTACTTGGCGTTGTGGCTGATCAGGCGGTGGCGCTTGCCGGCGACCCCGTGCTTGACCTTGCCGGTGGCGGTGAGCTTGAAGCGCTTCTTGACGCCGCTCTTGGTCTTCATCTTGGGCATTTCGGTCTCCTTTCGGGGACACGCTGAAACCGGCCCTGGCAGCCCTTGTGGCCAGGCAGGCTGTGATCACGTGTCGGTGAAGGCGGCGCCCGTAGGCGAAGCCGCCCCCTTTGGCAAGTCTGCCTGGTCAGTCGAGGCCGATCGCCCAGATTCCGGCAAGCAATGCGAGACTCGCTCCGGCGAACAGCCCGGCGACCAGGTTCACGCTGGCCCCGCCGAGCGGCCGGGCGGTGTGGGCCTGCAGCCGGCTGCAGACCCGGTTCGCGTTGCGCGCTGCCGAAACGAACACGAACACTCCCGCAAGGATGAACACCGTGGCGATGATCCGCGCCAGATTGGGCGGCTCGAGGCGGCCGAACAAGGCGTGAAACCCCACTCCCACGCCGACAGCCGCGAGCCCGGTGCGCATCCAGCCGGCAAAAGTGCGTTCGTTGGCCAGCAGAGTGCGGTCCTCGGCCCACTCGGTGCGCTCCTCGGCCAGCTGGTTCGTCGAATTCCGGTCCGCCATCGACTCATCCTAGGCGGGCGAGCAACGCCTGCAAACCCGCTCAGTCGCCGCGCGGCCGCGCGCGCCAGCGCTCGGAGCCCCAGCGGGCGACGACCGCGTCGGCACGGGCCTTGTCAGCTCCCCGCAGCGCATCGTAGCGCGCGCATGTTCCGCGCTCGCGGAAGCACGTCTCGCCGGTGTCGAGCCGCAGGCTGGTGATCGCGCCCGCCGGTCCGGCGAGGCCGATCGCGGTCGGCGTGTCGAGCGGGCCGATATGCATGAACGGCGCCGGGCCGGCTGGAGGCGGAGGCTTTCGGCGAATGGCCGCCGCCAGCACCGCGCGCACGTCGCTCAGCGCGACCGGGCCCCTTGGCAGCATGCCCGGGCGGTTGGCCACCAGCAGCGTGGCGTATTGCTCGCGGTTGATGACATGCCCGTGGCCTAGGAATCCCCCCTCGAACAGCTCCTCGCCGTGATCGCCGGTGACGATGAGAATGGTGTCGTTCCACACCCCTTTCGCCTGGAGCCGCTCGATCAGCTCGCCCAGCCGCCGGTCGGCGTAGGCGAGCGCGTTCCAGTAAGTGCGCTGGACCCGCGCCGCATTCTCCGCTGCAATCTCCCGGCGTGGGATGGGCGCGTCGGTCACAATCCGCGCCACCCCCGGATGGTCGTAGGGGAAGTGGCCCGACTGGAAGTTGAAATAGGCCATGGTCGGACGGTCGGACCAGTCCTCGCGCGCCAATGTCCGGTCGAACGCGGCGAGAAGGTGCCCCTCGTCGACCAGCAGCGAGCCTTTGGCGGCAAAGTCGAACGCGCGCTTGTCGCGCAGCGTTTCGGCGTCGACGTACACGTCGGCATGGCGGCGCATCGCCACGGTCTCGGAAATTCCGCCGAAGTCCTCCGGCTGGCCGGAGAACACCCCGATGCGGTAGCCGCTCGCGGCGAAATCGGAGAACAGCGAGGGATCGCCGCGGCGCGGGGCGAGCTGGCCGGAGAACAGCGACTTGAGGCTCTCGGTGGTGAACCCGACGTGGCTGTAGGCCGCGGGGGCGGCGCTCCCCGACCGGGCGAGCCCCTCGAGGTTGGGGGCGACCGGCTTTCCGTCGATGTGCTTGCCCGGCAGGTCGCCGCGAGCCGATTCGAACACCACCACCACGACATGCGGGCGCGATCCGGAAAACACCTGCGGTCCCAACGGCGCAGCCAGAGGCACGAGCCGCAAGTCGCCGCCGTAGCCGTCCTCGTCGATCCCGTTGCCGGGGATGTCGAGCGCGAGCGGGTGGCGCGCGCCGTCGAACGGCGCCGAATCGCGCTGCAGACCGAACAGGCCGTAGCCGTCGCGGTCCAAGTCGCTCGCACGGTCGAGCGCGCCGCTCAGCGCACCCCATGCAAGCGTGCGCTGAAGCGCGAACGCGGCATCGCCGCCGACCCGCGCGATGGCCGCCGCCAGCACGACGAACATGGCCGCCGCGACAAGGACGCTCCGCCGAGACGGACCCGAGGGGCGCGGCAGCTCGCGCGGCAACAGGCGTTCGAGCAGCTTCCACGCGGCCCACGCGGCCACCGCCATCGCGCCCGGCGCGAGCAGCGCGAGGCCGATCTCGCTCAGACCGAACAGCAGCGCATCGACCAGGCTCCCGCCGCCGAGCTGCTTGAGCAACGCGAAGCCGACCGCGTCGCTGAAGTAGGCCGCCAGCTGGTATTGCGCCGCGAGCACTGCGCAGAACAAGCCGCCGTTGACGAGCGCGAAGACGAACGCCGGGGTCCATCCGGCGCGGCCCCGGGTCAGCCGCAGCGCCAGTGCCCAGCCGGCGAGGCCGAGCAGCGCCTGGGCCGCGGCATAGCCCGCGCTGAACGCGGCCAGCTCGCCCGGTGTATCGACCGCGCGGCTCATTCCGAAGCCGCCGCTGAACAACCCGAACTTGCGGTCGGCCAGCGCGAGCTCGATGAGCGAAACCGCGAGCACGACAGCGATCGGGGCAAGCGACAGCACCCGCGCCCATCCGATGGCACGCGTCCGCGCGGAATGGGCCGGCGGGTGGAGGGCGCTGGTCGCCATGATTGCGGGATTACCGCAGGCGGTTTGCGATATGGCTAACGCGCTAGTGGTTCGCCCAATCAATGCGCGCAGGCGAGCGCCTCGACCACGTCCTCGAGTCGCGCCGGATCGCCCACGGCGATGACGTGGCCTTCGCTATCCGCATGCAGCGGTTCGCCGTTCCAGTCGGCCATCGTCCCGCCGGCGCCTTCGACCACCGGCACCAGCGCTGCAAAATCGTGGAGCTTGAGCCCGCTCTCGCAGACGAGATCGACCTGCCCGCTGGCGAGGAGGCCGTAGTTGTAGCAGTCGCCGCCCCAGATCATCCGCTTGTGCGCGCAGCGGGCGGCGAGCGCCATGAAGTGCTCGGCCGCGTGATCGTCGAAGTATTGCGGCCCGGTCGAGGCGAGCACCGCGCCGCGGAGTTCGCGGCACGGGCGGGCGCGCACTTCGGCGCCGTTGAAGGTGGTCGGCCGGCCCGTCGCCCCGACCCAGCGTTCGCCGAGGATCGGCTGGTCGATCACTCCCAGGATCGGAAATCCGCCCTGCAGCAGGGCGATCAGCGTGCCGAAGATCGGCCGCCCGGCGGCGAAGCTGACCGTGCCGTCGATCGGATCGAGCACCCAGCGCCGCGAAGCGCCTTCGCGCTCGATGCCGAACTCCTCGCCCTCGATCCCGTCGCGGCCCGCCTCGGCGGTGAGGATGCGTCGCATCGCCGCTTCCGCCGCGCGGTCGGCAAGCGTGACCGGCGAGGCATCGGCCTTCGCCTCGAGCCCGATCGCTCCGCGCCAGAACGGCCGGATCGCCGCCCCCGCCGCGTCGGCCAGGCGGTGCGCAAGCGCGATGTCGTCGGTGAGCGGCACCGTCAGTCGAACAAGCTCGAAACCGAGCTCTCGTCGGCGATGCGGCGCACGGCCTCGCCGATGAGCGGGGCGATGGTGAGGAAGCGGATGCGCGTGCTGTCGTGTGCCGCGTCGGTCGCCAGAATCGAATCGGTAACCACCAGCTCCTCGAGCGCGGAGGCGTCGACCCGCGCGGCCGCGCCGCCGCTGAGCACGCCGTGGGTGATGTAGGCCGCGACCGATGCCGCCCCGTTGTCGAGCAGCGCCTGCGCGGCGTTGCACAGCGTGCCGCCCGAATCGATGATGTCGTCGATCAGGATGCAGTGCCGCCCGGTCACGTCGCCGATGATGTTCATCACTTCCGACGCGCCCGGCTTGTCGCGGCGCTTGTCGACGATCGCCAGCGGCACGTTGTCGATCCGCTTCGACAGCGCGCGTGCGCGGACCACGCCGCCGACGTCGGGCGAGACGACCATCAGGTCGCGCCCGGCATAGCGCGCCTGGATGTCGGCGGCCATCACCGGGGCGGCGTAAAGGTTGTCGGTGGGGATGTCGAAGAACCCCTGGATCTGCCCGGCATGGAGATCCACCGCGAGCACCCGGTCGGCGCCGGCCTGGGTGATCAGGTTGGCGACCAGCTTGGCGCTGATCGGCGTGCGCGGGCCGGGCTTGCGATCCTGCCGGGCGTAGCCGAAATACGGGATGACCGCGGTGATCCGCTTGGCCGAGGCGCGCCGCAGCGCGTCGATGCAGATCAACAGCTCCATCAGGTTGTCGTTGGCCGGAAAGCCGGTCGACTGGATCACGAACACGTCCTCGCCGCGGACGTTCTCGTGGATTTCGACGAAGATCTCCTCGTCGGCGAAGCGCCGCACGCTGGCATCGACCAGCGGCTTTTCGAGATAGGCCGCGATATCGCGCGCGAGCGGCAGGTTGGCGTTGCCGGATAACAGCTTCATGGGCGGCGCGGTCCTCGCGGCGGAATGGGTGGCGCGGGGATTAGCGCCACGGACGGCGGATGCAACACGCGCGCGGCCCGGGCCGCCACCCAAGGGGCTGGACAGCCCGGCGCCGGCGCGCGAGATAGCGCCGATGGGTCGCATCGCCAGAGAGCCGACCGGCAGCGACCGGTTGACGCGTGCGGGCTCGATCCGCCTGCGCCTGATAGCGCCGCAGGGGACTGCCGCTCAGCTGGCAACAACGTTTTTCCGCCTCGAATGCGACGAGCCGGCAATCCGCGACGTGCAGCCCTCGAGCATCGGCATCTTCGCCATCCAGGCGCGCGGCGGCGGCCACATGCGATTTCTCGACGGGCGGACCGAGCCGGGGCACCCGCTGATGCTGATCACCCCGACCGACGCGGCCTCGACGTTCGAGGTCGCCGGGCCGTGGCGGGTGTTCGGGGCGATGCTGAGCCCGGTGGGCTGGGCCAGCCTGACAGGCCGCTCCGCGAAGCGCGAAGGCAACCGCCTGCACCCGGCTCACACTCTGCTCCCTCAGCCCATGATTTCGGCGGGCGAAGCGATCCTTGCCGGCTACCAGCGTCTGACCGACGGTGAGGCGAGCGCGCTGTTGTCGGATGCCCTGGCGGCGTCGGCCCGGCCGCTCGCGGGGGAGCACACGCGCTTCATCGCCGCGATGGGCGAATGGCTCGCCGGCTCGCTCTCGCCCGAGATCTCCGCGCTGCCCGCCCGCACCGGTTACAGCGCGCGGCAGATCCAGCGGCTGGCCGAGCGCTATTTCGGGCTGACCCCCAAGGGGCTGGCGCGCAAATACCGCGCCCTGCGCGCCGCGGTGATCCTGTCACGCCCCGACATCACGCTCGACGAGATCGCCGCGGTTCAGGAGTATTTCTACGATCAGCCGCACATGATCCGCGAGCTGCGCCGGTTCGCCGGGCGCACCCCGGCGCGGATTGCCGATCCCGATACCCCGTTCCTCGCCTCGTTCATGAGCTTGCGCGATTTCCGCGGCGGCGGCGCGCGGATGGCCCCGATTCCTGGCGATCTGCGCGCCTGATCGCTCAGCGCGGCAGCTCGCTCGCCCCCATCAGCATCTCGTCGACCGCGCGGGCGGCCTGGCGCCCCTCGCGGATCGCCCACACCACCAGGCTCTGGCCGCGGCGCATGTCGCCGCAGGCGAACACGCCCGGCTCGCTCGTGGCGTAGGCATCGGTGTCGGCGGCGACGTTGCCGCGCGCATCGAGCGCGACGCCCGACTGGTCGAGCAGCCCGGCCTTCACGGGGCCGACGAAGCCCATCGCCAGCAGAATCAGATCGGCCGGAATGGTGAACGCGCTACCGGCGACTTCTTCCATCCGCCCGCCGTGCCATTCGACTCGCACGCACTCGAGCCCGGTGACCGCGCCGCCTTCGCCGAGCACCCGCTTGGCGAGCACCGACCAGTCGCGCGTCGCCCCTTCCTCGTGGCTCGAGGAGGTGCGCAGCTTCAGCGGCCAGTGCGGCCAGGTCAGCGCCTTGTCCTCGCGCTCGGGCGGGCGGGGCATGATCTCGAGCTGGACCACGCTCGCCGCGCCCTGGCGGTTCGAGGTGCCGACGCAGTCGCTCCCGGTGTCGCCCCCGCCGATCACGATCACCCGCTTGCCGGTGGCCACGAGGCTGCCGCGCGGCGCGGCGCGAACCTCGTCGTCGCCCGCGTTGCGCTTGTTCTGCTGGGTGAGGAATTCCATCGCCAGCCGCACGCCGGGCAGCTCGGCGCCGGGGATCAGCAGCCGCCGCGGCTCCTCGGCGCCGCCCGCCAGCACGACGGCGTCGAAATTTTCCTTCAGCGAAGCGTACGACACGTCGACCCCGACCTCGGTGCTGGTGCGGAAGGTGACGCCCTCGGCCTCCATCTGCACCGCGCGGCGGTTGACGAGGTGCTTTTCCATCTTGAAGTCGGGGATGCCGTAGCGGAGCAGCCCGCCGAGCCGGTCGTTCTTCTCGAACACGGTGACCGAATGGCCCACTCGCGCGAGCTGCTGCGCGCAGGCGAGCCCGGCGGGACCCGAGCCGACCACCGCGACCCGCCGGCCGGTGCGCGCCCGCGGCGGCTCGGGGACGATCCAGCCTTCACGCCACCCACGGTCGGCGATCGCGCACTCGATGCTCTTGATGGTCACCGGCGCGTCGATCAGGTTGAGCGTGCACGCCGCCTCGCACGGGGCGGGGCAGATGCGGCCGGTGAACTCGGGGAAATTGTTGGTGGCGTGGAGCGTGTCGAGCGCGCGCCGCCAGTCGGCCTCGTACACGAGGTGGTTCCAGTCGGGGATCAGGTTGTTCACCGGGCAGCCGTTGTGGCAATAAGGGATGCCGCAATCCATGCACCGCGCGGCCTGGAGCCGCAGGTCCGGCTCGGGCGGCGGAATGGTGAACTCCTTGTAGTGCCGCACGCGCTCGCGCGGGTCCGCGTACGTGCGATCCTGGCGCGCGTATTCGAGGAAGCCGGTATCCTTGCCCACGAGGTCAAATCTCCGATTTGGCCGAAGCCCCGGCCAGGGTCCCATCGAAGTAATACTTCGATGGGTGCCCGAAGGCCGGGGTCAGGCTTTTCTTGGGGCGTCGCTTAAGGAAGCCCAGTCCCGCCTTTCGCCGGGACGACGAGATGGCGGAAACGAGCACTATTCCGCCGCCTCGAATGCGTGCTCCTCGCGTTCGGCCTCGAGCTGACGGAGCGCCTTGGCGTAATCGGTCGGCATGACCTTGACGAAGCGCGCGAGGGCCTTGCCCCAGTCATCGAGGATTTCGCCCGCCATGGCGCTGCCGGTGTGGAGTTTGTGCCGCTCGATCAGCACGCGCAGGCGCTCGGCATCGTGGCGCAGCATGTCGCCCATGCCGGCGTCCTCGACACTGCGCGCGCGCTGGAGCGGGCGGCCGGTGCCGTCGTCCTCGTCGGGTGCGGCGCTCACCGGCAGCAGCTCGACCTGGGCGGTATTGCACAGTTTGGCAAACGCGCCGTCCTCGTCGTAGACATAAGCGACGCCGCCGCTCATCCCGGCGGCGAAGTTGCGCCCGGTGCGGCCGAGCACCACCACCACTCCCCCGGTCATGTACTCGCAGCCGTGGTCGCCGCAGCCCTCGACCACCGCCACCGCGCCCGAGTTCCTCACCGCGAAGCGCTCGCCGGCGACCCCGCTGAAATACGCCTCGCCGGCGATCGCGCCGTAGAGCACGGTGTTGCCGACGATGATGTTGGCGCGCGGATCGCGGCCCGTGCCCTCGGGCGGGCGGACGACGATGCGGCCGCCGGAGAGGCCCTTGCCGACGTAATCGTTGGCATCGCCGGTCAGCTGCAAGGTGATGCCGTGCGCCAGCCAGGCGCCGAAGCTCTGCCCGGCGACGCCGGTGAATTCGATGCGGATGGTATCCGGCGGGAGCCCCTGGTGGCCGTACCCGCGGGCGACTTCGCCCGACAGCATCGCGCCGGTTGCGCGGTTCACGTTGCGGATGAAGCGCTTCATTCGCACCGGTGCACCGCTGCCCAGCGACTCCCGACACGCTTCGATCAGCTCGACGTCGAGCACCGCGCCGAGGCCGTGATCCTGCTCCTGCGATTGGCACAGCGTATGGCCCGCGACCGGCTCAACCCGGTGGAGCAGGCGCGACAGGTCGATCCCATGCGCCTTCCAGTGCCGTTCGCATCGCGCCATGTCGATCCGGTCGACCCGGCCGACCATCTCGGCGACCGTGCGGAAGCCCATCGCGGCCATAATTTCGCGCAGCTCTTCGGCGACGAAGAAGAAGTAGTTGATCACGTGCTCGGGCGTGCCGGTGAAGCGCTTGCGCAGCACCGGGTCCTGCGTCGCCACCCCGACCGGGCAGGTGTTGAGGTGGCACTTCCTCATCATGATGCAGCCGGCGGCGATCAGCGGGGCGGTGGCGAAGCCGAACTCGTCGGCGCCGAGCAGCGCGCCGATCGCGACGTCGCGCCCGGTCCTGAGGCCGCCGTCGACCTGCACCGCGATCCGGCTCCTGAGGTCGTTCAAGAGCAGCGTCTGCTGGGTCTCGGCGAGGCCGATCTCCCACGGGCTGCCGGCGTGGGTCAGCGAAGTCAGCGGCGAGGCGCCGGTGCCGCCCTCGTAGCCCGAGATCGTCACGTGATCGGCCTTGCACTTGGCGACGCCGGCGGCGACCGTGCCCACGCCGACCTCGGCGACGAGCTTGACCGAGATCCGCGCCGCCGGGTTCACGTTCTTGAGGTCGTGGATCAGCTGCGCGAGGTCTTCGATCGAGTAGATGTCGTGGTGCGGCGGCGGGCTGATCAGGCCCACGCCGGGGGTCGAGTGGCGCACCTTGCCGATCGTCTTGTCGACCTTGTGCCCGGGCAATTGCCCGCCCTCACCGGGCTTGGCGCCCTGCGCCATCTTGATCTGGATGTCGTCGGCATTGACGAGGTATTCGGTGGTCACCCCGAAGCGCCCCGAGGCGACCTGCTTGATCTTCGAGCGCATCGTGTCGCCGCTCGGCAGGGGGCGGAACCGGTCGGGCTCCTCGCCGCCTTCGCCGGTGTTCGAGCGGCCGCCGATGCGGTTCATCGCCACCGCCAGCGTGGTGTGCGCCTCGCGGCTGATCGAGCCGAAGCTCATCGCCCCGGTGCTGAAGCGCTTGACGATCTCGGCCGCCGGCTCGACCTCCTCGAGCGGGACCGGGGCAGCGGCCGGCTTCAACTCCATCAGCCCGCGGATCGTCAGCAACCGCTCGGACTGCTCGTTCACCTGGGCGGCGAAATCGCGATAGCGCTCGTGGCTGTTGCCGCGCACCGCGTGCTGCAGGTCGGCGACCGTGCCCGGCGTCCAGGCGTGCTCCTCGCCGCGCAGGCGGAACTGGTAGATGCCGCCGGGATCGAGCATGTGCGCGTAAGCCGGGTTGTGGCCATAGGCGAGCGCGTGGCGGCGCACGGCCTCCTCGGCCACTTCGGCGAGGCCGACCCCCTCGATGGTGGTGGCGGTGCCGGTGAAGTAGGTGTCGACGAACGCGCTCGACAGACCCACGGCGTCGAAAATCTGCGCCCCGCAGTACGACTGGTAGGTCGAGATGCCCATCTTGGACATGACCTTGAGGATGCCCTTGCCGATCGCCTTGATGTAGTTTTTCGACACCGCGGAAGCGTCGAAATTCGGCATTTTGGTCCGACGAATCTCCTCCAGCGTCTCGAATGCGACGTAGGGATTGATCGCCTCGGCGCCGTAGCCCGCGAGCGCGCAGAAGTGGTGCACCTCGCGCGCCTCGCCGGTCTCGACCACCAACCCGGTCTGCATTCTGAGGCCCTGGCGGACGAGATGGTGGTGCACCGCGGCGGTGGCGAGCAGCGAGGGGATCGGGATGCGATCGGGGCCTTGCGCGCGGTCGCTGAGCACGAGGATGTTGTGATCCTGCAGCACCGCCTCGGTCGCCGCCCAGCACATTTCGCGGAGCGCCAGCTCGACCCCCTCGACCCCCGCGCCGGCATCCCAGCAGATGTCGATCGTCGCGCAGCGGAACGCGCCGTCGAGCGCCGCCTCGACCGAGCGGATCTTGGCGAGGTCCTCGTTGGTCAGGATCGGCTGGCCGACCTCGAGCCGCTTGTGCGTGCCGGCGTCGCGGCCCAGCAGGTTGGGGCGCGGGCCGACCATGCTGGTGAGGCTCATCACCAGCTCCTCGCGGATCGGGTCGATCGGCGGATTGGTGACCTGGGCGAAGTTCTGCTTGAAATAGTCGAACAGCAGCCGCGGACGGTTCGACAGCACGGCGATCGGCGTGTCGGTTCCCATCGAGCCGATCGGATCGTCGCCCAGCTGCGCCATCGGCTCGAGAAACCTGGAGATGTCCTCCTGGGTATAGCCGAACGCCTGCTGGCGCTCCAGCAGGTCGGTCGCCGGTTCGGGCACCGCCGACAGCTCGGGCTCGATGTGATCGAGGTCCTCGAGCTTGTACTGCGCGGCCTCGAGCCACTTCGCGTACGGCTGCGCGCTCGCGAGCTCGGCCTTCAATTCGGCATCCTCGACGATGCGGCCCTTCTCGAGATCGACCAGCAGCATCTTGCCCGGCTGCAGCCGCCACTTGCGCACGATGTCCGCTTCGGCGAACGGCAGCACGCCGCTCTCGCTGGCGAGGCAGATGTAATCGTCGCGGGTAACGCACCAGCGTGCGGGCCTGAGGCCGTTGCGGTCGAGCGTGGCGCCGATCTGCCGGCCGTCGGTGAAGCACACCGCCGCCGGCCCGTCCCACGGCTCCATCAGCGCGGCATGGTATTCGTAGAACGCGCGCCGCGCGGGGTCCATCAGCGGGTCTTTCGCCCACGCCTCCGGGATCAGCATCATCATCGCATGCGCGAGGTCGTAGCCGCCGAGCAGCAGCAGCTCCAATGCGTTGTCGAGGCACGCGGTGTCGCTCTGGCCGTGCGGGATGATCGGCCACAGCTTGTCGAGATCGGCGCCCAGCAGCGGCGATTCCATCGTCCGGCGGCGGGCGTTCATCCAGTTCACGTTGCCGCGCACGGTGTTGATCTCACCGTTGTGCGCCATGAAGCGATACGGATGCGCGAGCCGCCAGCTGGGGAAGGTGTTGGTGGAAAAGCGCTGGTGGACGAGGCCCAGCGCCGAGACGCAATCGGGATCGCGCAGATCGTCGTAGAAGCTGCCGACCTGGGTCGCCAGCAGCAGCCCCTTGTAGACGATCGTGCGGCTCGAGAAGCTCGGAATGTAAAGCTGGGTGAGCCCGTCGATGCCGAGCTTCTGCTCGAGCTTGCGAAGCGGGTTCTGGCTCTGCTTGCGGATCACGATCAGCTTGCGCTCGAACGCGTCCTGGTCGGCGCAGTTCGCGCCCCGGGCGATCACGCACTGGCGCATCACCGGCATCGACGAAATCACCGCCGCGCCCAGCCCGTCGCGCGTGGTCGGCACGTCGCGCCAGCCGACCAGCCGCTGGCCTTCCTTGGCGACGAACTTCTCGAACTGCTCGGTAACGAACGCGCGGGCCGCTTCGCCCTGCGGCATCATGCACTGCGCGACCGCGTATTCGCCCGGCGGCGGCAGATCGTGGCCTTCGGCGTGCGCCCACTTGCGGAACAGCGGATCGGGGATCTGGATCAGGATGCCCGCGCCGTCGCCCAGCAGCGGATCGGCGCCGACCGCGCCGCGATGATCGAGGTTGGCGAGAATCTCGAGCGCGCGGGTGACGATGTCGTGGCGCTTCTCGCCCTTGATGTGCGCGAGCAGCCCGACGCCGCAGGCGTCGTGCTCGTTGGCCGGATCGTACAACCCCCGGGTCGTCGGGAATCCCATCGTGCGTGCAGCCCAATCACTTTCGCCCGCCAGCGGCAGGCAACGAAGCGCGACTCACCCTGCCGCCGGGCGCAGCAAAGTTGTCGCACATGCGCGGCATGGCGACCGAAAAGATTTTCCGCAACCGCGAAGGGTGTTGAGCGGGCTAAACCGTGGCTATCGGGAGCGTGGTTTTTAGCGGAGGCAGCGGGGACGCCTCAGGCCGCGCCGCTCATCCGCTGGAGCTTGGCGAGCGCGTCGCGCAGCGCCTGTTCGGTCGCCGCCGGCTGGCGCGGGAGCGCCCCGCGCGCGGAGCGGCCGTGGCCACAGG
>JBHWTG010000048.1:0-2972 GCA_043427735.1 Tsuneonella sp.
GGAGACTGAGATCGGAAGAGCACGCGCACCTCCCCCTGCCCGCGCGCGCCCTGCGCGAGCTCGGCCCGGAGCGCGGCGATCGCCTCGGGCGTCGCGGCATCGAGCGTCAGCATCATCCGCGCGCCGGCCTTGACGTCGCGCAGCGGGCGGGCCCCGCGCACGGTGATGCGGGGCGGCTCGTCGGGGCTCGGGCGGTCGAGCTCGACATTGAGCAGCACGCACGTGCTCTCCTCGGCCCACTTGGCGAAGCTCGCCACCAGCGATTCCTCGAAGCAGGCGGCGGTGAACTGCCCGGTGCTGTCGGAGAAGTCCGCGCGGACGAACTCGGCGCCCTTGCGCGTGCGTCCTTTGGCGACCTTCTCGACCATCGCCGCCATGACGGCAGGCGCGCGCCCGCCCGCGGGCGCGCCGCCGGTCATCAGCGAGGCGTAGCTGCGCGCGCCGTTGGCCGAAGCGATCGCGCGGTAGCCTTCGACCGGGTGCGCCGAGAAGTAGAACCCGAAGTTGTCGCGCTCGCGCGCCATCCGCTCGGCGCGCGACCACTCGTCCGCGTCCTTGAGCCGCAACCTGGCTTCGGGCTCGGCGGCGCCAGCGAACAGCGCCGCCTGCCCGCTCTCGCGCTCGCGGTTGGCGGCTTCGCTGACCGCGAGCAGCAGGTCGGCGTTGGCGAACAGCTTCGCCCGGTTGGGCTCGAGCGAATCGAGCGCGCCGGCGGCGATCAGCCCTTCGAGCTGGCGCGAGTTCATCGAGCCCTTGGGCAGGCGCTGGAACAGCGCCTCGACGCTGTCGAACCAGCCGTTCGCCTCGCGCTCGGCGACGAGCGCCTCCATCGCCTTCTCGCCGACGTTCTTGATCCCGGCCAGCGCATAGCGGACCGCGTAGCCCTCGCTGGTCCGCTTGACGGTGAACTCGGCCTGCGAGCGGTTGACGTCGGGCGGCGCGATCTCGATCCCGGCGCGCCGGGCATCGTCGACGAACGCCGCCAGCTTGTCGGACTGGTGCATGTCGAAGCACATCGACGCGGCGTAGAACTCCTCCGGGTAATGCGCCTTGAGCCAGCCGGTCTGATAGGCGAGCAGCGCGTAGGCGGCCGCGTGGCTCTTGTTGAAGCCGTACTCGGCGAACTTGGCGATCAAATCGAACAGCTCGTTGGCCTTGGTATCGCCAATTCCGCTGTGCTCGGCGCAACCGGCAACGAAACGACCCCGCTGCGCATCCATCTCCGACTTGATCTTCTTGCCCATCGCGCGGCGCAGCAGGTCCGCCTCGCCGAGCGAATAGCCGGCGAGGATCTGCGCCGCCTGCATCACCTGTTCCTGATAGACGAAGATGCCGTACGTCTCGGCGAGGACGCCCTCGAGCCTGGGGTGCGGATACTCGATCGGCTCCTCGCCCGCCTTGCGCCGCCCGAAAAGCGGGATGTTGTCCATCGGGCCGGGCCGGTAGAGCGAGACGAGCGCGATGATGTCGCCGAAACTGGTCGGCTTCACCGCGGTCAGCGTCCGGCGCATGCCTTCGGATTCGAGCTGGAACACCCCGACCGTGTTGCCGCTCTTCATCAGCTCGTAGACCGCCGGATCGTCGAGCGGCAGGCTCGACAGGTCGATGGCGATGCCGCGCTTCGCCAGCAGCTCGACGGCCTTTTGCAACACTGACAGCGTTTTCAGGCCGAGAAAGTCGAACTTCACCAGCCCCGCGCTTTCGACATGCTTCATGTCGAACTGGGTCACCGGCATGTCCGAGCGCGGGTCGCGATAGAGCGGCACCAGCTTGGCCAGCGGGCGGTCGCCGATCACCACCCCGGCGGCGTGCGTGCTGCTGTTGCGCGGATAGCCTTCGAGCTGCATCGCCAGGTCGATCAGCCGGCGCACCTCGTCGTGGGTGTCGTATTCGCGCCTGAACTCGGCGACCCCGTTCAGCGTGCGCGGCAGGGTCCACGGGTCGGTCGGGTGGTTGGGCACCATCTTGCACAGGCGATCCACGTGGCCATAGCTCATCTGCAGGATGCGCCCGGCGTCGCGCAGCACCGCCCGCGCCTTCAGCTTGCCGAAAGTGATGATCTGCGCGACGTGATCGTGGCCGTACTTGGCCTGGACGTAGCGGATCACCTCGCCGCGGCGGGTTTCGCAGAAGTCGATGTCGAAATCGGGCATCGACACGCGCTCGGGGTTCAGGAACCGCTCGAACAGCAGGCCGAGCTTGATCGGATCGAGATCGGTGATCGTCAGCGCCCAGGCGACCAGGCTGCCGGCGCCCGAGCCGCGCCCGGGCCCCACCGGGATGCCGTTGTCCTTGGCCCACTTGATGAAATCGGCGACGATCAGGAAGTAGCCGGGAAAGCCCATCTGGTTGATGACGTCGATCTCGAACTCGAGCCGGTCGACGTACACCTTGAGCTCAGCGTCGGAGAGCTTGCCGTACCTTTCCAGTCGCGCGGCGAGCCCGCGCCGCGCATCCTCGGCGAGCATCCGTGCCTCGCCCTCGATATCGCCCGCAAGGCTAGGCAGGATCGGGTCGCGCCTGGGCGGCGCGAACGCGCATCGCTGGGCGATCACCAGCGTGTTGGCGGTCGCCTCGGGCAGGTCGGCGAACAGCTCGGCCATCATCGGGGCCGACTTGACGAACGCCTCGGGGTTCGAGCGCGGCCGCTCGGCGGCGTCGATGTGGGTCGAATGCGCGATGCACAGCATGGCATCGTGCGCGGCGTGGACATGCGGGTCGGCGAAGTTGGCCGGATTGGTCGCCACCAGCGGCAGGCCGCGCGCGTACGCGAGCTCGATCAGGGCATCCTCGGCCGCCTCGCACACCGCGCTGCTGCGGCGGGCGAGCTCGATGTACAGCCGCCCGGGGAACAGCCCCTCGAGCCGCTCGCACAGCGCCCCGGCTTCCTCGCCGCGCCCCTCTGCGAGGAGGCGGGTGAGCGCGCCTTCGCCCGCGCCGGTCAGCGCGATCAGCCCGTCGGTACGGACACC
>JBHWTG010000049.1:0-2945 GCA_043427735.1 Tsuneonella sp.
GCTGCTCGACCTCGACGCCGGGCAGGACCGCACGCGGGCCAACGCGCTCGCCCGCGCCCGGCTGGCCGCGCTCGAGGCGAAGATCGCCGAGCTAGAGACCGGGCGCGACGCGCTGCGCCGCCTGGTTCAGGCGTGCGGCGACGGTGAAGCCGGGCCGTGCCCGATCCTCGCTTCGTTCGACACGTGATCGAAGGGGGGCGGACGCCGCCGGCGGTTGATTTCGCGCCGCGCGCGCCTACACAGGACATCGGCGCGGCGAGCAGGAGTCGCCGCGCAGCGCGCGAGTTGACCGAACGCATCATGCCGATCCGCCATTATCTGCGCCACGCGGGCGAACGGCTCCTCGGGATACTGCTGGCGCTCGTGCTGGCGTTCGTCCCGAATGCCGCGGCCGCCGAGGTGTTCGGTGCCGCGAGCGTGCCCAGTGTCGAGAGCTCGGCCGCGCCCTGCCACGAAACCGCGCAGCACGAGCCGGGCAAAGGGCAGCCGCCGGCGGGCGAGGATTGCTGCCTCGCCACCTGCGTCGCGGTCGCGCCGCTGCCGACGGCCGCGCTCGCGCCCGCTTGCCCGGCATCGGTTCCCGGCGCGGTGCCTGCCGCGCAATACCGCGCGATTGCCGCGGACGTGTCCACTCCGCCCCCGAGGCTCCGTTAGATCGATTCGAAATTTCCTCGATCTACGGAGACTGACAATGAGCTTATTCGCCGTCGCGGCCGCCCTGGCCGCTGCCGCTCCCTTGCCCGCGCAGGCGCATGACGCGCCGACGCCGCCGGCCAAGATGGAATGCTGCGAGAAGATGAAGGACAAAGCCTGCGCTTGCTGCGCCAAGCAGGGTGGCGAGCACGCCGGTCACGACGCGCCTCCCGTCGAGCCCGGAGCGCAGCCGAGCGGATCCTCGCCGCATAATCACTAGCCGTTGCCGGCGGGTCCGACCGGCCGCCACCGCGGCCGATCGGGCCCGCCCGGCGTTGGGGGGCGACGGCCCCCGCGGCATATCCGACAGGATCGATCACCATGACTCATCTCGCCCTCTCCCGGCGCAATCTCCTGCGCGCGTCCGCGGCCGGCGGGGCCGCGCTGCTCCTGCCCGGCCCGTTCCCTGCCTGGGCGCGCCCGGTGAGCCACGGCACCGCCGCCAAGGGCTTCGCCGATCTGACCGGAACCGACATCGCGCTGGAGATCGGCTCGACCGCCTTCTCCGTCGATGGGCGCAGCGGCCACGCGATCGCGCTTAACGGGATGATTCCCGCGCCGCTGATCCGCCTGCGCGAAGGCGAGCGGGTGCGCCTCGCGGTCACCAATCACCTCGACGAGGACAGCTCGATCCACTGGCACGGCCTGCTGGTGCCGATGGAGATGGACGGGGTCCCGGGCGTGAGCTTTCCCGGGATCAAGCCGCACTCGACCTTCGTCTACGAGTTTCGGCTCAAGCAGTCGGGAACGTACTGGTATCACAGCCACTCGGGGCTCCAGGAACAACTCGGCCACTATGGGCCGATGATCATCGATCCCGCCGGCCCCGATCCGGTCGCCTACGATCGCGAGCACGTGATCGTGCTGTCGGACTGGAGCTTCCTCCATCCGCACACGATCTTCACCCGACTCAAGCAGGAAGGCGGGTTCTTCAACCGGCAGAAGACGACGCTGGCGGGGCGCCTGAGCGGGCGCGAGGAAGCGATATCACCCGCCGACCGGGCGATGTTCGCCCGGATGCGGATGGACCCGACCGACATTTCCGACGTCACTGCGGCCGCCTACACGTTCCTCGTCAACGGCCACAGCACGGCGGAAAACTGGACCGCGCTGTTCACCCCGGGCGAGCGGGTGCGGCTGCGGATCGTCAACGCCGCGGCGCAGACCACGTTCAACTTCCGCATCCCGGGCCTGCCGATGACCGTGGTGGCGGCCGACGGAATCGACGTGCGCCCGGTCGAAACCGACGAGTTTCAGATCGGCAACGCCGAGACTTACGATGTCGTCGTACGGCCGGGGGGAGGAGCGCATGCGATCGTCGCCGAGGCGATCGACCGCTCGGGCCTCGTGCGCGCCACGCTCGCGCCGCGCGCCGGGATGGTCGCGCCGGTCCCGCCGCTGCGTCGCCGGCCGACGCTGACGATGAAGGACATGGGCATGGACCACGGCGATATGGCGCACGGGGCCCACGGAGCCGGATCGGCGGACGAGATGGGTGGCATGCCGCAGCGCGATCGTCGCAAGGTGCCGCCCAACGTCGAGGTCGGCGTGGGGGTCGACGCGATCGCGCAGATGCCGACCGACCGCACCGGCGATCCCGGGATCGGCCTCGACGATGTCGGCCACCGGGTGCTGACCTACCGCGACCTGGCCTCGCTCGCCCCTCGCGCGGACCGGCGCGCCCCGACGCGCTTCCTGGAGATTCATCTGACGGGCAACATGGAGCGCTTCATGTGGTCGCTCGACGGCGAGCAGCTCAGCGAGAACCCGGAGCCCTACCGGTTCGCATTGGGCGAGCGGGTGCGCATGCGGCTGGTCAACGACACCATGATGACTCACCCGATGCACATCCACGGCCATTACTGGGAACTCGTCAACGGGCACGGCGCGCATCAGCCGCTCAAGCACACGGTCAAGGTCCTCCCGGGCGCGTTCGTCGATCTCGACCTCACCGCCGACGCGCCCGGCGACTGGGCGTTCCACTGCCACCTGCTCTATCACATGCATGCGGGAATGATGCGCGTGGTCAAGGTGCGGCCGATGGAAGGAGGCGCGGCATGACCCGCCTGTTCCTCGCGCTGGCGCTGTTCGCCGCGAGCGCGCCCGCGCTGGCGCAGGGGCATGCTCACGCCGATGTGCAGGGGGGCTCGCCCGCGAGCGAGCCCGCCGCTCGCCCGGCCGAGTGCAGCCCCGAACATGCCGCGATGGGCCACTGCGCGCCGGCCAAGGCCCCGCCGCCGCGCCCCGAGAAT
>JBHWTG010000050.1:0-4092 GCA_043427735.1 Tsuneonella sp.
CCTGAGCCCGGGCGCGGGGGCGAGGTCGGCGCGCTCGGGCAGCCGCGGCCGCCGCACGAACCCCGCCCAGTCGCGCCAGCCCCGGAGTGCGGGCAAGCGCCCCGCTCTTGTCGGTTGCCCGCTCATGCGGCTAATGCGCCCCCGTTCCAGATACCATCGCAAGAACGGACTTATGGCAGGCCATTCCAAGTTCAAAAATATTATGCACCGCAAGGGCGCGCAGGACAAGAAGCGCTCGGCGATGTTCTCCAAGCTGAGCCGCGAGATCACCGTGGCGGCCAAGCTCGGCGCGCCCGATCCGGACATGAACCCGCGGCTGCGGCTGGCGGTGAACAACGCCAAGGCGCAGTCTATGCCCAAGGACAACATCCAGCGCGCGATCGACAAGGCGGCGGCGGCCGGCGGCGAGGATTACGAGGAGGTCCGCTACGAAGGCTACGGCCCGGGCGGGGTGGCGCTGATCGTCGAGGCGCTGACCGACAATCGCAACCGCACCGCCACCAACGTCCGCACCGCGTTCGCCAAGAACGGCGGCAACCTGGGTGCGTCCGGCGCGGTCAGCCACGGGTTCGAGCGCAAGGGGATGATCGAATACCCGGCCGCCGCCGGAAGCGAGGACGCGGTGCTCGAGGCGGCGATCGAGGCCGGCGCCGACGACGTCGAGAGCGGCGCGGACGGGCACACCATCTGGACCGACATGGACCGCTTGCACGAAGTGGCGGGCGCGCTGGAGCAAACGCTAGGCGAGCCGGACTCGGTCAAGCTCGCGTGGAAGCCCAACCTGACCGTCGCCCTCGACGAGGCCACCGCGGGCACGCTGCTCAAGCTGGTCGACACGCTCGACGACGACGACGACGTCCAGACCGTGTGGGGCAACTACGAGGTCAGCGAGGAAGTGATGGAGCGGCTCGGGTGATGTGGGCGGTCATCGCCAAGGCGCTGCTCGCCGGGGCGATGATCGCGGCGATCTCGGAAATCGGCCGGCGGCTCCCGGCGACGGCCGCGATCGTCGCCTCGCTGCCGCTGGTATCGGTGCTCGGCATGATCTTCCTGTGGCACGCGCGGCCCGACCCGGAGAACATGGCGATCCACTCGGCAGCAACCTTCTGGTACGTGCTGCCCAGCTTGCCGATGTTCCTGGCGATACCCGCGCTGCTGCGCAGCGGGGTGACTTTCTGGCTCGCGTTGGCGCTCGGGTGCGTGCTGACGGTCGTGCTGTATCTGGCGATGATGCAGGTTGGACCCCGCCTCGGCCTCAGGCTGTGATCATCCTCGGGCTCGACCCGTCGCTGTCGTGCACCGGCTGGGGGGTGATCCGCGCCGAAGGCTCGCGCCTCGGCCATATCGCCAACGGGCAGGTTCCCACCGATGCCAAGGCCCCGATGGCCGAGCGGCTGCATCACCTGCACGACGCGGTCGCGGCGCTGATCGCGGTCCACGCGCCCGACCGGGTGGCGGTGGAGGAGGTGTTCGCCAACAAGAACCCGCAATCGACCCTGAAGCTCGCGCAGGCGCGCGGCGCGGTGCTCGCCGCCTGCGGGCGCGCCGGGGTGCCGGTGCGCGAGCATGCCGCGCGGCTGGTCAAGAAGGCGGTGGTAGGGACCGGCGGGGCGGAGAAGGCGCAAGTCCAGGCGATGCTCAAGGTGCTGCTCCCCGGCGTGCAGGTCGCCGGCGCCGACGCGGCCGACGCGCTGGCGGTGGCGATCGCCGACGCGCATCTCGGTTAGCCACGCTCGTCATTGCGAGCGTAGCGAAGCAATCCATCGCCCGAGGTGGATGGCCGCGCAGCCTTTGGCTGATCGCAATGACGAGGTAATGGACTGGTATGTTCCTGGTCGTCTTCCGCAACCGCAAGCGCGCCGACTTCGATGCGGCCGCCTATGCCGCCGATGCCGCGGCGATGGAGGCGCTGGCCCGCGCGCAACCGGGCTACCGCGCGTTCAAGTCGTACGCCTCGGACGACGGCGAGGTGGTGGCGATCAGCGAATGGGACGACGAAGCCGCGGCGCGCGCGTGGGGCCGGCTTGCCGAACACCGCGCGGTCCAGCACAAGGGGCGCGAGGCATACTACGCCGACTACACGCTGTTCGCCTGCGCCGCGCCGCGGGTGCACCGCTTCACCGCGAGAGACGCATGACGATTACCTTCTACGGCATCCCCAACTGCGACACGGTGCGCAAGGCGCGCGCCTGGCTGGGCGAGCGACGGGTCGATTACACCTTCCACGATCTCAAGACGGAAGGCGCCGAGCAGGACCTCGTGCGCGGCTGGGTCCAGGCGCTCGGGTGGGAGCGGGTGCTCAACCGCCAGGGCATGACCTTCCGCAAGCTCGAGCCCGAGCAGAAAGAGAACCTCGACGCCGAAAAGGCGATCCGGCTGATGGTCGCGCAGCCTTCGTGCATCCGGCGCCCGGTGATCGATCACGCGGGCGGGCTGCTGGTCGGCTTCGACGAGGCCGAGTGGGAGGCCGCGCTGGGAGGAGGATCGGGTGGCCCAGGTTCAGGAAGCGCCGGCTAGGGCGCGCGCGATGCGCTTCGTCCTCGCTCTTGTCGCCATGGTGCTCGCCGTCCCGGCCCCCGCCCAGCTCGTCATCGCGCACCGCGGGGCGAGCGGCGAGCGGCCCGAGCACACGCTCGCCGCCTACGAGCGCGCGATCGACGCCGGGGCGCATTTCGTCGAGCCCGACCTGGTCGTCACCAGGGACCTCGTGCTCGTCGCGCGGCACGAGAACGAGCTGTCGGACACCACCGACGTCGCCGCGCGCGAGGAATTCGCCGATCGCCGGCGGACCAAGGAGATCGACGGGCAGCGCGTCGCCGGCTGGTTCGCCGAGGACTTCACCCTCGCCGAGCTGCGCACGCTGCGCGCGAAGGAACGGCTGCCCGCGCTGCGCCCGGCCAACGCGCGCTACGACGGGCTCTACCAGGTGCCGACGTTCGACGAGATCGTCGCGCTGGTGCGCGCCAAGGAGGCCGAGCGCGGCCACCGCATCGGGCTCTACCCCGAGCTCAAGCACCCCGCGTTCCTGCTCGAGCAGGGAATCGACAGCGTCGACCTGCTGGTCGCCGCGCTCCGCAAGCACGCGCTCGACGGCGCGGACGCGCCGCTGTTCGTGCAGAGCTTCGAGGTCGGCGCGCTGCAGCGGCTCGACAAGCTGGTCGCCGCGCGGCTGGTGCAGCTGATTGCGGCCGAAGGCGGCCCCGCCGACGAGCCGGGGATGAGCTACGCCGAGATGGTCACCCCGAGCGGGCTCGCGCGGGTGGCCGAATACGCCGACGCGATCGGCCCCTCGGCCGCGCTGGTGATCGACGCGCAGGGGAGGCCGACCGGGCTGGTCGCGGCGGCCAACGCGGCCGGCCTCAAGGTCCACGCCTGGACGCTGCGCAAGGAGAACGCCTTCCTCCCGCCCGCCTTGCGCAAGGGAGCCGGCGACGCTGCAACCGGGGACTTCGCCGCCGCCTGGGGCCTGCTCGCCGCGGCCGGGGTCGACGGTGTGTTTACCGACGATCCGGCGCTCGCGGCGGAGCTCGCCCGCTCCGCGCAGCCGTGACGATGTAGTTGAGCGACAGGTCCGCCGAGCGGTGGAGGCCGCGGGTGGGCGAGTAGGCGATGCCTGCGGGTTCGCCCATCACCAGGCCGGCGCCTGCCAGCAGCTCGCGCAGCTCGCCCGGGGTGACGAAGTCCTCCCAGCGGTGCGTGCCGCGCGGGACCATCCCCAGCGCTTCGGCCGCGCCGACCAGCAGCAGCCGCGATTGCGGCGTTCGGTTGGGGGTCGAGAGCACCATCAGCCCGCCCGGCGCGAGCCGCGCCGCGAGCGCGGCGACGAACGCGGCCTTGTCGGCGACATGCTCGAGCACTTCCATGCTGGTGACGAGATCGAACCGGCCTTCGATTTCACCGACCTCCCCGGCCAGATAGCGGACCGCGCCCTCCCCCTCGGGGAGGGGGGCAAGAAGACCTGAGCCGCGGGCATGGTCGGTTGCGACCAGGACATTCTCCGCCGCCGCGTCGATACCGGTCACCTCGGCGCCGAGCCGGGCGAGCGGCTCGCAGAGCAGGCCCGCGCCGCAGCCGACGTCGAGCGCGGACTTT
>JBHWTG010000051.1:0-5055 GCA_043427735.1 Tsuneonella sp.
TACTTGGACCGGCTGCTGCGCGAGCACCGCGTCGCCTTGCTGGTGGCGCCCACCACGGGCCCGGCATGGGTCAGCGACCTCATTCGGGGTGACAACTATCCGGGCGGAATCGGCGCGGGCTCGCTCGCGGCGATCGCCGGCTATCCGCACCTCACCGTGCCGATGGGGGCGGTCGAGGGGCTGCCGGTCGGGCTCAGCTTCATGGGCGGCAAGTGGCAGGACCACGAGCTGCTGAAGGCCGGCGCGGCATACGAACGCGCGCGCACGGCCGAGCTGCCGGTGCCCACGTTCAGGCCGTGGGCACCGCGCTAGCGATCACTTCTTGGCGGCGGCCTTCCTGGCAGGCGCTTTCTTCGCAGCCTGCTTGGCTTCGCCGGCTTCGGCTTTCCCCGCGGTAGCCTTCCTGGCGGCGGGCTGGTCTTCGGCCGGAGCCGCGCCCTTCCTGGCCGCAGCCTTCTTCGCGCTCTTGGCCTCGACCTCGGCCGGGGCAGCTTCCTTCCGCGCAGCTTTCTTTTTCGCCGGCGCCTCGGCCGCAGGACTTTCTTCGGCCTCGATCGCCGCCTGCAGTTCCTCGCGGGTCACCTGCCGTTCGGTGACCTCGGCCTTGTCGAACAGGAAATCGACGACCTTGTCCTCGTAGAGCGGCGCGCGGAGCTGCGCGGCGGCCATGTCGTTGGTGCGGATCAGCTCCATGAAGCGATCGCGATCCTCGGGGCGGTACTGCTGCGCGGCCTGCTGGATCAGCATGCTCATCTCCGCCTGGGTCACCGCCACGCCGTTGGCCTGGCCGATCTCCGACAGCAGCAGACCCAGCCGCACGCGGCGCTCGGCGATGCGGCGATAGTCGTCGCGCTCGGCTTCGATCTCCTTCATCGCCTCGGCCGGATTCGCGTCCTGCGCGGCTTCCTGCTGGAGCTGGTTCCAGATCTGCTCGAACTCGGCGTCGACCATCGACTGCGGGACGGGGAAATCGTGCCCGGCGGCGAGCGTGTCGAGCAGCTGCCGCTTCATCGCCGTGCGGGTGAGCCCGCCGAGCTCCTGCTCGAGCTGGCCCTTCAGGAGACCGCGCAGCTGCTCGAGGCTTTCGAGCCCCAGCGACTTGGCGAAGTCCTCGTCGATCGCGGTCTCATCCTCCACCTGCACTTTGTGCACGTGGACCGCGAACCGGGCTTCCTTGCCGGCCAACTCCCTGGCGGGGTAATCGGCCGGAAACGTGACGGTGATCGTCCTGTCCTCGCCCGCCTTCGCGCCGGCGAGCTGTTCCGCGAAGCCGGGAATGAAGCGCCCGGCGCCAAGCTGGATCGGGGTCTCCTCGGCCTTGCCGCCCTCGAACTCCACCCCGTCGATCGAGCCGGTGAAATCGATGATCAGCTGGTCGCCATCCGCCGCCTTCCTGCTCTTGGGCGCGTCCTTCCAGCTTTTCTGCTGGCGGGCGATGTTGGCGACCGCCTCGTCGACCTCGGCATCGCTGACCGGCACGGTCAGCTTCTCGAGCTTGAGCCCCTCGATCGTCGGAGCGGCGACCTCGGGCAGGACCTCGAGATCGACCGTCAGCGTGGCGTCCTTGCCCTCGGCGTAGTCGTCGGCCAGCGCCACGCGCGGCTGCATCGCGGGGCGCAGCTGCTTGTCCTTCATCAGCGAATCGACCGACGCGGTGATCCGCTCGTTGACCACCTGGCCGTGGATCGCCTCGCCGTGCATCTTCTTGACCAGGTTCGCGGGCACTTTGCCGGGGCGGAAGCCCGGCATGCGCACCTGCGGGGCAATCTTCCTGACCTCGGCGGTCACCGCCTCGTCGATCTCCCTGGCGGTGATCGTCAGCGTATAGGCGCGACGCAGCCCTTCGTTGGTGGTCTCTTCGATCTTCATGGGAGGTCCAAAGCCCTTGTGATGCAAATGTCTCGTGATCGCTCGGCACGATCGCGGCGGCTGGTGCGGGCGAAGGGACTCGAACCCCCACATCTTGCGATACCGGTACCTAAAACCGGCGCGTCTACCAATTCCGCCACGCCCGCGATTGCCGAACGAAGCCGCGCGCAACGGACGGCCGCCCGCGAACAGGGGTGCGCCGTTACAGCGCGCAGGCGCAAAGGGCAAGCCGGGGAACGAGGCCCCCGCTCCGGCCGTTCACCCGGGGAAAGGAATGCCGCCATGGCCTCGACACCCGACGACCAGCCCGATCCGGGCCCCGACACGATCGAGCCCGATGCTCCGCCCGAAAGTCCGCCGGTGATCCCCCCCGCCGAAGACCCGGTGCGCCAGCCCGACGAGGTCAATCCCGTCCCGCCCGACATCTCCGCGCCGAACCAGCAACCGGTCGAGATGCCGCCCGCGCAAGGTATGCCATGATGGGGCGCGAACGCGACACCGCGCCGCCGCCGGAGACCGATGCCGACGGCAAGCAGGCCGACACCGGACCGGTGCTCGACACCGGTCCCAGCTCGATCGACGCCGAACGGGCGAAGGCCGGCGTGGCTCAGCCGCTCCGCCGTGCGGCCCCGCCCGAGGCCGAGCTGCCACCCGACTGAGCTTGCCGCGCCGTCGCGGCGCGATTAAGGGCGCCGGCGCATGAGCGACGACGACAAGAGCCAGACCCCGCCCGACCGCCTGTCGGTCAACCCGCGCAGCGCGCACTTCGATCAGAGCGCGCTCGAACGCGGGGTGGGCATCCGCTTCAAGGACCGCGTGCGCACCGATGTGGAAGAGTATTGCATCTCCGAAGGATGGATCCGGGTGCAGGCCGGCAAGACGGTCGACCGCAAGGGGCAGCCGCTGACGCTGAAGCTCAACGGTCCGGTGGAGGCATGGTTCGAAGACCTGGACGACCCGCCGCCGACCGCAAGCGACTGATCTAGCTGCCGTAGCGCGCCAACGCCGCGGCGATCGGATCGCGCGGAAGCGCGGGCGGCGCGGCGGCGATCCGCCGCGGGACGGGCTTAGGCCCGACCCGTTGGACCGCCGGCTCGCCGAGGCCGGCAAACGCCTGCGCGAACGCCTTCGAAGGCTCGGCCGAAATCGCGGGCGCCGGCAACGGGACGCGCGTGCGCACGAGGATACGCTCGCCGCCGAGCTCCTGGCCGGGTGCCCGCTCGTTGTAGATGAACCCGGCGACCGGCCACGCGGTGGTGCCGAGGTTCTGCAGCGGCGCGTACCACACCCGCACCTGGCTCCAGTCGTTCGCCGGCGAGACGTCGACCGCCCGCACTCCCCGCTCGATCTGTCCGCGGCGGCCGTCGATCGGCGACCAGTTCGCATGGTCGAGCAGCACGGTGCGCCGGTCGATCACCCGCGCCACGGCCGCGACATGGCCCAGCACCATCGAGCCGGTCGGCCGGAACGCCATCACCGCCCCCGGCCGCGGCTGCGTGCCGCGCTTGTAGCGATCAGCGGCCTGATCCCACCAGGTCCGCGCATCGCCGTAGATCTGCACGCCCGTGCGCTCGCGCGCATACGGCACGCATTGCAGATAGGCAGGCAACTCGGCGGGCGGTCCGACCCTGAAGTTGCCCTCGCCGGTGTCTGCGAGCGCGACGCCCGGGCAGGCGAGCGCAACAAGCGCTGCGATGACTAGCGGTCCCCTCATGCAGCAGGATTGCATGCGAGACGGTTAGCGCCGCCCTGCGCGAGATGGTTAACGGCGCCGCGCGATCGGCGCTGCGCGCTTGCCATTCCCGACGCGAGCGGCCACCTGCCGCCGCGCGATGAAGCCCACCGTCATCATCATCGGCCGGCCGAACGTCGGCAAATCGACGCTGTTCAACCGGCTCGTCGGCAAGAAGCTGGCGCTGGTCGACGACCAGCCGGGGGTGACGCGCGACCGCCGCCTGGGCGATGCCGTGCTTGCCGGCATGGAGTTCACCGTGGTCGACACCGCCGGGTGGGAGGACGACGATCCGAAGTCCCTCCCGGGGCGGATGCGCCAGCAGACCGAGGTCAGTCTCGAAGGTCGCTGTTCGTGATCGACGCGCGCGCCGGGGTCACCCCGCTCGACGAGGAGATCGCCCGCTGGCTGCGCACGCAGTCCATCCCCGTGGTGGCGGTGGCGAACAAGGCGGAGGGACGCGCGGGTGACGCGGGCCTGTTCGAGGCGTTCGCGCTCGGATTCGGCGAGCCGGTGGCGCTTTCGGCGGAGCACGGCGAGGGCGTCGCCGACTTGTTCGACGCGCTGTGGCCGATTATCGGCGAGAGGGCCGATAGCGAGGCCGCGGAGCCCGAGGATGAGGAGGAGGACGCCGGGGGCCCGCTCAAGCTCGCCATCGTCGGGCGGCCGAATGCCGGCAAGTCGACCCTCATCAACCGGCTGCTGGGCGAAGACCGGCTGCTGACCGGGCCCGAGGCGGGCATCACCCGCGATTCAATCGCGGTCGACTGGCAGTGGACCGCCCCGGACGGCGAGGTGCGCGACATCCGGCTGATCGACACCGCCGGGATGCGCAAGCGCGCGGCGGTGGTCGACAAGCTCGAAAGGCTGGCGGTGGCCGATGCCAAGCACGCGATCGACTTCGCCGAGGTGGTGGTGCTGCTGCTCGACGCGACCCGCGGGCTCGAGCACCAGGATCTCAAGATCGCCTCGATGGTGCTCGAGGAAGGCCGCGCGCTGATGGTGGCGATCAACAAGTGGGATGTCGCGGGGCAGGAACCCGGAGGCGACGCCAGCCGGCTGTTCAACGGTATCAAGGCGGCATTAGGCGAGGGCCTCGCGCAAGTCCGCGGCCTGCCCGTGCTCGCGGTCAGCGCGAAAACCGGCAAGGGCCTCGACACGATGCTCAAGGCGGCATTCGAGCTGCGCGATGCGTGGAGCCGGCGGGTGCCGACCGCGGCGCTCAACCGGTGGTTCGATGACGCGCTCGAGGCCAATCCGCCGCCGGCGCCCAAGGGCAAGCGGATCAAGCTGCGCTACATCACCCAGGCGGGCACTCGCCCACCGCGCTTCGTGGTGTTCGGCACCCGGCTCGACATGCTGCCCAAGAGCTACGAGCGCTATCTCGTGAACGGTATCCGCAAGGCGCTGGGATTCGAAGCGGTCCCGGTGCGCGTGGTGCTCAAGAGCAGACT
>JBHWTG010000052.1:0-2745 GCA_043427735.1 Tsuneonella sp.
ACTGTCGTATCGCATCCCCAACAAGAACCAGTGCAAGGAATGCCATGGCCTCAACGGGGCGGTGATCCCGCTGGGTCCCAAGGCGCGCAACCTCGACCGCGCGTGGCTCGACGGGCTGGTGGCGAGCGGCCGACTGGCCGCGGTGCCCGCCGGCAGCGACGTGCTGCCCGAGTGGGAACACCGCGCGCAGGCCACGCCCGAGGCCGCCGCGCGCGCCTATCTCGACGTCAACTGCGCGCATTGCCACCGGCCCGGCGCGATGGCCTCGAACAGCGGGCTCGACTTGCGCTGGGAGCAGGACAACCCCACCGCGCTCGGCATCGGCAAGCGCCCGGTGGCGGCCGGGCGCGGCTCGGGTGGGTTGATGTTCGGCGTGGTCCCCGGCCATCCCGAGCAGTCGATCATGGTCCACCGCATGGCCAGCACCGAAGGCGGGGTGGCCATGCCCGAGCTCGGCAAGGCCACCGTGGACCGCGCAGGCTTGTCGGCGGTGGAAAAGTGGATCGCCGGAATGCGTCAGTGAAGCGTGCGCTGACGATCGTCGGCGCGCTCGCGGTGCTGCTGGTCGCTGCATTCCTGGTTTTCCGCGTGCCAGACACCGACCCCGCCGAAATGCGCGCGAAATACGGCGGCGCGCCCTCGCGCTTCGTCCGGCTCGACAACGGCCTCACCGTTCATCTGCGCGACGAGGGCCCGCGCGGGGCGCCCGCGATCGTGCTGCTGCACGGCTCGAACGCCGATCTGCATACCTGGCAGCCGTGGGACGAGCGGCTGACGCGCGACTGGCGGGTGATCCGGTTCGACCAGCGCGGCCACGGCCTGACCGGGCCCGCGCCCGACAGCGACTACAGCCGGCGCGCGTTTGCCGCCGATCTCGAGTGTGTGGCCGAGCGGCTCCGGCTGGCGCGCTTCGTCCTTGCCGGAAATTCGATGGGCGGCGGGATCGCGCTCGAGTACGCGCTCGCGCACCCGGATCGGCTGGCCGGGCTGGTGCTGGTTGACGCCGGAGGTGCGCCGCGACTGGAGGAGGCCAGGGGCAACATCGGCTTCACTCTGGCGCGCACGCCGGGCGTTTCCAGCGTGCTGAGCGCGGTGGTGCCGCGGTCGCTGATCGAGCGCAGCCTCAAGCAGAGCGTGGCGAACCAGGCCGTGGTGACCGATGCGGCGGTCGATCGCTATTGGGAGCTGCTGCGCTATCCCGGCAACCGCGAGGCGACCGGCAAGCGGTTCGCCGCGCCCAGCGAGCCTTTCACGCCGGCCCAGCTCGCCCGCCTGAATGTCCCGACGCTCATCGTATGGGGCGCGGAGGATGGCCTCATCCCCGTGTCGTCCGGCCGCTGGCTCGCCGAGCGCATCCCGGACGCGCGGCTCGAGGTGCTGCCCGGCATCGGCCATCTGCCGATGGAGGAGGCGCCCGACGCGACCGTGCGCCTGCTGCGCGAATGGCACCGGGGCAATACGGCTGCGGACACGCCCGGCGCCTAGCTTGCCTGCCGCCCGAACTTTCGCCAAGGCGCGCCGGGGCGCGTCAAGGGAGCGGACAATTTGCGCAAGCTGGGCCTGATCGGCGGAATGAGCTGGGTTTCGACCCGCGACTACTACGAGCTGATCAACCGCGGCATCCAGCGCAAGGTCGCGCCCGAGGCGAGCGCGCCGCTGCTGATCGAGAGCCTCGATTTCGCTTCGCTGCGCGCGATCGCCGACGACGCGGGGTGGGATCACGCGGCCGATGTTCTGGCGGACAGCGCGCGGCGGCTGGTCGCGGGCGGGGCGGGCGCGCTGCTGATCTGCGCCAACTCGATGCACAAAGTCTACGACCGGGTGGCCGATGCCGCGGGAGCGCCCGTGTTGCACATCGCCGATTGCGTCGGCCGCGAGATGCAGGCGGCCGGCGTCGGGAGCGCGGCGCTGATCGGCACGCGCAACGTGATGACCGAAAGCTTCTATCGCCGGCGGCTGGTGGCGCACGGGGTCGACCTGCTGCCGCCCGACATCGACGCGGCGCGCGAGATCGACCGGATCATCTACCACGAGCTGATGCGGGGGAAGGCCACCCGCGACGCCGAACGCAAGCTCAAGACCTGGATCACCCAGAAGGAGCAGGACGGGGCCGAGGCGATCGTGCTTGCCTGCACCGAGCTGGCGATGATCGTCGATGTCGATGCCAACGTGCTGCCGGTGTTCGATTCGACCCGCGCGCATGCCCGCGCGGCGGTGGAGTGGATTCTCGGCCAGGACTAGGCTAGGCGTTGGGCATAACGTTCCGGCGGGTCGCACCTGGCCGGGTACCTTGCGGGCCGCGCGCCGGATTTCGGCGTGCGGCCCGATTTATGCGCCGGCCGCTTTCGCGTTCCCCGACTGTTCCCGTTGCCGGTCGGATGGCCGCTGCCTAATCGCTCGCCTTGCCGATGACCCTCGCCCCTTTCGCCGCCGATCCCGCCGCGGGCCGCGGCCGCGAGTTTCCTGAAACCCGCGCCGGCGCGCGGGGGCCGCGCAGCGAGTTCCAGCGCGACCGCGACCGGATCGTCCATTCGATCGCCTTTCGCCGGCTGCGCGGCAAGACGCAGGTATTCGTCGCACCCGATGGCGACCATTACCGCACCCGCCTGACGCACAGCCTCGAGGTGGCGCAGATCGGACGGGTGGTCGCCCGCGCGCTGCGGCTGGACGAGGATCTTACCGAGGCGCTGTGTCTCGCGCACGATATCGGACACCCGGCTTTCGGCCATGCGGGCGAGGAACAAC
>JBHWTG010000053.1:0-3433 GCA_043427735.1 Tsuneonella sp.
TCACTCAGCGCGGAATAGATCAGGGTCTTGAGCTGGCGGCGCACCGGGTAGGCGCTCGACGGGTAGACCTGGGTCATGAACACCATCGTCACCCCTTCGACCGGGTCGACGAAGAACGCGGTCGAGTAGGCGCCGCCCCAGTAGAACTCGCCCTTGCTCGCGGGCATGAGCGTCCGGGCCGGATTGATCACGCAGGCAAAGCCGAGACCGAAGCCGACCCCCGCGTTCTGGCTTTCGGAGAACAGGCTCTGGCTGAGCTGAGTGAGGTCCTGGTTGCCCGGCAGGTGGTTGGCGGTCATCAAATCGAGGGTCTTGGGGGCAATGATCCGCGCGCCGCCGAGCTCGCCGCGGCCCACCAGCATGGCGGTGAAGCGGTGATAGTCGGCCAGCGTGCCGACGAGCCCGCCGCCCCCGCTGTCGAACCGACCGGGCTTGCCGAGCTTGCTCGTGCGGCCGGCGTCGATCAGCTTGGCTGGCTGGCCGGGCATGTACTGATAGGCGTCGACCAGCCGCTCGAGCTGGCCTTCCGCCACGCCGAAGCGGGTATCCTTCATGCCGAGCGGGGCGAAGATGTGCTGCTCGAAATAATCGCCCAGACGCATGCCGCTGAGGCGCTCGACCGCTACCCCGAGCACGTCGGTGGCAACGGAGTAGTTCCATCGCTCGCCCGGCGAGAACTCGAGAGGCAGCCTGGCGAGCTTGGCGATGTATTCGTCGCTGTCCAGCTGGGCGCGCGCGAAGTCGAAGCTCGCCTCGCGGTAGGCGGCGTCGACGTTGGTGCGTTGCTGGAAACCGTAAGTGAACCCCGCCATGTGCGTCATCAGATCGACGAACCGCATCGGCCCGGCCTTGGCGCCGGGCACGAACGGCGCGCCGCTGCCGCCGCCGCCGGCGTAGACCGAAAGGTCCGCGAACTCGGGAAACACCTTGGTCACCGGCTCCTCGAGGGCGACCTTGCACTGTTCGACAAGCTGCATGAAGGCGATCGAGGTGATCGGTTTGGTCATGCTGGCGATGCGGTAGAGCGCGTCCTCGCGCACTTCCTCGCGCCCTTCGCCCATCGTGCCCGCGCGCATCGAATAGACCGGCTGGCCGTCGCGCGCGACCATGAGCTGCACCATCGGCAGCTTGCCGGTGTCGACATACGCCCGGCGCAGGAACGGCTCGATCCGAGTAAGGCGCTCGGCGTCGAACCCCAGGGTGGCGGCAGTGGTGGTGTCAAGCATGGGCGATTCTCTCCCGGCGGTCACCGTTGACGTGGTTCACAGCCATACGCCGCTTTCCGCCAACGGCAACCGCTGTCGTCGTGCGAGCGGCATACCGCTATTCCGAAACGGTGCTTGCGCAGCCGCGCCAAGGCCCTAGTCTCGCGTTCGAAAAGATCAGCGGAGCGAGGGACCGAGGATGTCTGTTACCAGCCTGGCCGAGGCGATCGGCTGGACGCCGCCACCCGGCTGGCCGGCGATGAGCCGGGCCGAGATCCGCGCGAAGCTGACCGCGCCCGGCGAGCGGTTCGAGATGGAGACGGTGGAGATACGCGGGATACCCACCCGCGTGTGGAAGAACGCGCCCGAAAACCTGCGCGCGCTGATGATGCTCGCGCGGATGCACGGCGAGCGCGAGGCGTTCATCTACGAGGACGAGCGGGTGACTTACGCCGCATTCCACCGCGCGGTCGCCCGGCTGGCGCAGGAGCTGCGCGCGCGCGGCGTGGCCAAGGGCGATCGGGTGGCGCTGGCGATGCGCAACCTGCCCGAATGGCCGGTGGCGTTCTTCGCGTGCGTCACGATCGGCGCGATCTGCGTGCCGTTGAACGCCTGGTGGACCGGGCACGAGCTCGCCTACGGTCTCGCCGACTCGGGCACCAAGGTGTTGATTTGCGACGCCGAACGGTGGGAGCGGATCGCGCCGCACCTTGCCGACATCCCATCGCTCGAGCACGTGTTCGTCTCCCGCGCGAGCCGCGAGCTGGCGGGCATGGCCGAGCATCTGGAGGCGCTGATCGGCGCGCCGACCGCCTGGGACGCGCTCCCCGACGCGGATATTCCGGCCGAGACCATCGCCGCTGACGACGATGCGACGATCTTCTACACCAGCGGCACCACCGGCAAGCCCAAGGGCGCGCTCGGCACCCACCGCAACCTCGTCACCAACATCTTTTCGAGCGGCTATGGCGCGAGCGTCGCCGCGATGCGCCGGGGCGAGGCCCCACCGCAACCGGTGCACAAGACGATGCTGACGGTGATCCCGCTGTTCCACGTGACCGCCTGCTCCGCCGGGCTGATGGGCACCATCGCGGCCGGCAACACGATGATCTTCATGCGCCGCTGGGACCCGGTGAAGGCGTTCGAGATCATCGAGCGCGAGAAGGTCAACGGCACCGGCGGCGTCCCGACGATCGCCTGGCAGTTGATCGAGCACCCCGACCGCGACAAGTACGACCTCTCGAGCCTCGAGGCGATCGCCTACGGCGGCGCGCCTTCGGCGCCCGAGCTGGTACGCAAGATCCGCGAGGTGTTCGGCGCGCTCCCCGGCAACGGCTGGGGGATGACCGAGACAATGGCCACCGTCACCGGCATCTCGAGCGAGGATTATCTCGCCAACCCCACGAGCTGCGGGCCCGCGGTCGCGGTCGCCGACCTCAAGATCATGAGCGAGGACGGCGCCCACGAGCTGCCCGTCGGCGAAGTGGGCGAGCTCTACGCGCGCGGGCCGATGGTGGTGAAGGGCTACTGGAACCGGCCCGAGGCGACGGCGGAAACGTTTATCGACGGCTGGGTGCGCACCGGCGATCTCGCACGGCTCGACGAGGAGGGCTGCTGCTACATCGTCGACCGCGCCAAGGACATGATCCTGCGCGGGGGCGAGAACATTTATTCGTCCGAAGTCGAGAACGTGCTCTACGATCACCCGGCGGTGACCGACGCGGCGTTGGTCGGGGTGCCGCATCCCACGCTCGGCGAGGAGCCGGCGGCGGTGGTCCACCTGGCCCCCGGCACGAGCGCGAGCGAGGCCGAGCTCCAGGCGTGGGTCGCCGAGCGACTGGCGAAGTTCAAGGTGCCGGTGCGGATCCTGTTCAGCGAGGACACCCTGCCGCGCAACGCCAACGGCAAGATCCTCAAGAAGGATCTCAAGCGGCTGTTTGATAACCCGGTGCCGGCGGACTAGGATGCACCGATGACGGGGGCGAAAGGGGCGGACGAGGGCGAAACCGAGCGCTTCGGCCGCCGGCGCGAGGACGTGATCCACGCGGCCTCCGCGCTGATCAACGAACTCGGCGTCAAAGGCACGACCTTTGCCGAGCTTGCCCGCTCGGTCGGGCTCAACGCCACCAGCATCACCTATTACTTCGACCGCAAGGACAAGCTGGTCGCGGCGGTCTATGGGGCCACGCTCGACTGGCTGGAAGAGGCCGCGCGCGAGGCAGCCGAGC
>JBHWTG010000054.1:0-3196 GCA_043427735.1 Tsuneonella sp.
ATACTCGACACCGGCGAGGAGCAGCACGTGCCCGAGGACGAGCCCCGGACCGCGTTACCCGCGGACGCCGAGCTTCCCGTGCCGCCCGAACCGGTGGCCGCCGCCGACGAGAGCCAGGAGGGCTAGATGCTAAAGTGGAAATCCAAGGTCCTGCTGGCCAAGATCGAGACCGCCTACGGCGCCGACAGCGCGCCGACCGCGGCGGCGAATGCGATCTTCGCAACCGACATCTCGATCGCGCCGATGGAGGGGCAGGACGTGGTCCGCAGCCTCGAGCGGTCGCAGATGGCGGCGGACCCGACGATCCCCGCCGGGCTGTATTCGACGATGTCGTTCTCGTGCGAGCTCGTCGGCTCGGGCACGCTCGGCACCCCGCCGGCGTGGGGGCCGCTGCTGCGTGCCTGCGCCGTCGCCCAGGTGGTGACCGCCGCCACCAAGGTCGAATACACGCCGGTGAGCGAGGGGCATGAATCGGTCTCGATCTATTTCCACGTCGATTCGGTGCGGCATGTCCTCACCGGCGCGCGCGGCACCGCGCAGGCGCGGGTGAATGCGCAAGGCATCCCGATGCTGAATTTCACCTTCACCGGGCTGTTCACGTCGCCGACCGAGCAGGTGCGTCCGGCGCCCGACTATTCGGCGTGGCAGGCCCCGCAGGTGGCGAGCTCGGCCAACACCCCGCTGTTCACCGTGGGCGAGCGGGCGCTGGTCCTGCGCGAGTTCACCTTCGATCTCGGCAACCAGGTCGAGCCGCGGCTGCTGATCGGATCGGAGAGCATTCAGATCGTCAACAAGAACGAGAGCGTGAGCGCGACGGTCGAGGCCTCGACGCTGGCCCTTTACCACCCGGTCGCCGCGGCGCGCGACCAGCTGCTGCTGCCGATCGCGCTGACCCACGGGACCGCCGCCGGCAAGCGGGTGAAGTTCGCCGCGCCGAGCGCGCAGCAGGCGCGGCTGACCGGATACGAGACGGGCAACCAGAACATCCTGGAATGGCCGCTGCGCTTCACCCCGCTGCCGGTGACCGGCAACGACCAGTGGAAGATCGAACTCTCTTGAGAAGGCCCTGAGCATGTTCAAAGTCGTTTCCGAACCCACCTTCACGGCGACCGTGACCGTCTGCGTGCCGGTCGACGGGGGGCATTCGGATCAGCCGTTCAAGGCCAAGTTCAAGGTGGTCGATGTCGACACCCTGGGCGACGCCAACGGGCTCGAGGGACAGCAGAAGCTGCTGCGGCGGGTGGTCGTCGGGCTGGAGGACGTGGTCGGCGACGACGGGCAGCAGCTGCCGTTCAACGACGAGCTGCGCGATGAGCTGATCGCGGTGCCGTATGTCCGCGCGGCGCTGCTGCACACGTATCTCGCGGCGATCGGCAAGACCAAGGCGGGAAACTGAGGGCGGTCGCCGCTGCCTGGGCGGGCGGCGGCCGCGACTTCGGCGAGGCGGTCCGGGATCTCGAGCGCGACGGCGCACCGCCCGAACTGATCGCCTCGCTGAAGGCGCAGTCCGAGGCGGTCGAGGTGTGGCCCGAGAACCGCCCCGCGGTGGAGGCCTTTCTGGCGGTCAGCACGCAGTGGCGGGCGGTCGGCCGGGGCGATGGCGGGGTCTACTGGCAGGGGCTCGACTACGCCGGGGTGGCCGCGGGGCTGACGGGCGCCGGGCTGCGATCGACGCCGGCGCTGTGGCACGACTTGCGGATCATGGAGGCGGCCGCGCGCGACCGGCTCAACGGGATCGAGGTGACTGACTGATGGCGCTGAAGGCGTCCCTTGTGATCACCGGCGACGCGAGTGCGGCGACCGCCGCGCTCGGCCAGGTCGACGCGGCTATGGCGGCCCAGGAGAAGCAGGCCGCCGATCTCGCCGCGGCGTATGCGAAAGCGGACCGCTCGATCGCGCAACTGGCCGCTGCGCAGACCATTGCGAAGGGCGAGGCTGACCGGCTGAAAGCAGCGCACGCGGCGGGCGAGCTGAGCCTCGAACAATACAACCGTGCATTGCTCGAGAACAAGACGGCGCTCTCGCTGGTCGCCTCGCAGCATCAATCGGCGGTGGTCGCGCTGCGCGGGGCGAACACCGCGCTCGCCGCCGCTGCTCCCTCGGCCCGCCAGGCAGCGGCCGGCTATAGCAATTTCGGCCGCCAGGTGCAGGACATCGCGGTCCAGCTGCAGATGGGAACCAATATCGGCACCATCGTGGCGATGCAGGGGGGCCAGGTGGCCGACGCGGTGGCGCAGATGGGCGGCCGGTTCAGCGGGCTGGCGGGCTTCCTCGCCGGCCCGTGGGGGGCGGCGATCACGGTGGGCGCCGGCGTGCTGCTCAATCAGCTGATCCCCGCGCTGTTCGGCGCGGGCGATGCAGCGCGCACCAACGCCGACGCGCTGGGGCAGGTGCAGGCAGCCTCGGACGGAGTGAGCGCGGCCCAATCGGCGCTCGCGGGGATGTTCGATCTGACCACCGGAGCGATCACCAAGCAGAACGATATTCTCCGCGCCAACATCGCACTGATGGCCGCCAAGCTGCGCGCGGAAGCGATCCAGGCGCGTGATACGGCGCGGTCGGGCGCAAAGGCCGCCGGTCAGGCGAGCTGGAGCCGCGTGCTCGCCGGGGTCGGCACCCAGGGCGGCCAGGGCGCCCCGCGTTTCGCAACCGGCAACACGATTGCGAAGGCCAAGCTCGAGGCGGTTCTCGCGGGCAGGCTCCCCCCGGCAGAGGCCATCCAGTGGGCCGGCAACGCCGATTTCAGCAACGTTGGCATTACGCGCGAGGACTGGATCGACGCCGCGCTCCGCGCGGCAGAGGTCGATCCCAAGAACAGGGCCGCGGCGGAGATCGACAGGACTCTCCAGAGCGGGACGCTGTCGAGCATGTTCCGCCGGCCCGGGAGGGATCGGAAGGAAGGAAGGGGCCGGCGCGAGAGGCGGCCTGCCGATCCCGCGGAGTTCGGCGAGGACGTTGCCGCCAAGATCGCCAAGATCGTCGACCAGTTTTCCGACCTTCCCTCCGTCGTGGCGCGCTCGAACGAGGCGATGCGCCAGCTCGACGACATCGCCAGCGACCTCGAGCGCAAGAAGGGGCCGCGGTACGACGAGCTGGTCGGCAAGCTCGCCGCGGCGCGCGGGGTGGTGGAGGCGAGCCTGACCAGGCCGCTCGACGATTATCTCGAGAAGGCGCGCGAGGTCGCCGCCATCGACGG
>JBHWTG010000055.1:0-29863 GCA_043427735.1 Tsuneonella sp.
AGCCGATGTACGCTTCGCACGAGGCCCGACTCCATCCGAGGGCGCCCACCCTTGTGCCGGGCGCGTGCCAATTGCTCAAGCCGGTCCGGTCCGCGGGTGCGGCCCGCTGCCGGCGGCGAGCCGAGCGCGCCCTTCCCCGACCTCGTCGGGGCGGCGGCGCCGCGTTCGCCCGCCGCCCGAAGCCTAGAACCGCTTTCTCAGCTCGATCGCGAACTGCCGACCGCGCGGGCTGTGGAGTTCGCTGAAGTAGCCATACGTCTCGTCGGCGAGCGGCGGGTCCTCGTCGAAGATGTTGTTGATCGCGAAGCGCAGCCGCGTTCCGTCGAGCGGGGTGTCGTTGTCGATCGTGTAGGCGACCGAGACGTTCATCGTGAAGTGATCGTCCACCGGATAGAAATTGGCGTTCGGATCGTCCGAAACCAGCAGGGTGTCGCGCACCACGCTGGTGTCGTAAACCTTGCCGACATACTGCCCGAACACGCCCACTTCGACCGGGCCGCGATCCCAGTTGATCGAGCCGCTGGCGCGCCATTTCGGCCGCCCCTCGACCTCGAGCAGTTCGCCGAGACCGCCGACGGTCACGTCGAGCGGCAGGATGCCGGCGGCGATGGCGTCGACGATCTCCTGGCCATCAGGCCCCGCGCTCTGCACGAAGCTCTTCAGCCGCGCGGCGTTGAACCGCAGGCGGAAGTCGCCGAGCCCGAAATCGGGCACGCGGTAGTAAAGGCCGAAGTCCCAGCCCTTCGACACCCGGCTGTCGAGGTTGAGATAGGGGTCGAGCACCTGGAGAATCTCACCCGCAGGGGCCAGCCTGGTGCCGGTGAACAAGGCGATCTCGTCGGCCGTGGGGGCAGCGCGGATGACGTTCGGATTGGAGCTGCCATCGAGACGGCGCAACAGGTCGAGCGCGATCGCGTTGTCGTCTCCGAAGGTTCCGACGAGGCCGGTTTGCTTGACCCGCCAGTAATCCGCCGTGATCGTCAGGCCCGGCACGAAAACCGGCTCGAGCACGATGCCCAGGTTGATGCTTTCGCTATCCTCGGGCCTCAAGTCCCGCGCACCCGAGCGAAAGCTGATGACACCCTCGCCGGGGCACCCGCCGAGACTCGACAGGGTCCCTTTCTCCACCCGGGCCTGGCAGGTGACGAAGTCGTCGCGGGTGTTCGAGCGGGTCGTCCCGTCATCGTTCACCTGGACGAGGTTCGGCGCCCGGAAGCCTTGCGACCAGGCGCCGCGGAAGGTGACGCCGGGCACCGTCGTCCACGAGGCGGCGACGCGGGGGACCTTGGCAGTCGCGTCGATGTCGGCAAAGTGCTCGACCCGGCCGGCGAGCTGGAGGTTGAACTCCTCCACCAGCGGGATGTTCATCTCCGGGCTGACCACCGGCACGAAGACCTCGGCGAAGGCCGACCATACGTTGCGGACGCCGTCGGTGTCGGGCGACGGGCTGGTGCCGGCCACATCGCTGCCGTTGAACACGCCGGTCACGCTGTCGGTCCAGGTGATCGTGCCGTCCAGCCGCGGGTCGCGATCGTCGAAGAACGTCTCGCGCCGCCACTCGACACCGGTCGCAATGCCCAGGTTGCCCCCCGGCAGCGAGAGCAGATCGTCGCGGCTGATCTTGAAGTCCGCCAGCGCCAGGCTGGTGCCACCCCGCCGCGACACATCGATGCGGAACGGGTCGATCGAGGCCTGCGGGTTGGGCGTGCAGTCGCCCAGGCCCGGGTCGTCGAGACAGCCGCCGTTGAACGGGTTGTACGCGTCGGGCGTCGTCAGATTGATCTGGTTCTGCATCAGCGTGAGCGACACGCGATTGCGCTCAAGATCGAGGGTGCGCGCCTGCGAGTAGAGGATCCCGGTGTCGAAATCCCATGCGCCGAGATTGCCGCGCAGCCCTCCCACCAGGCGATAGCTGTCCTTTTCCACATCGACGATACGATTGCCGGCGTCGACGAAGCGATACCGCTCCATGATCACGTCGGCACCGGTCGCCGGAATGGTCGTCCCGGGAAGCCGCTGCGGGTTGGGCTGGCCGTTGCGCAGCGTGGGCCCGAACGGGTTGTAATACGCGTTGCGCGAAATGCCGACGGGAACGGCGCTGAGGATCGCGGAGGCATCGAGGAACCGCTCGCTTTCGGAGCGGTAATAGCTCCCCTCGAAGTAGGCATCGAGGCTGTCGGTCAGCTCGTAGGTGAACAGCGCCAGCGCGTTGTAGCGGTCCTTTTCGCTGATCAGCGTGTTGCCGAAGTTGGTGTTGTAGCGAACGGCGGTCGTGGGCGTGATGCCCGCGACCGCGCAGATACCCCCTCCGAACTGGAGCCGACAGCCGGAAAAGGTGTTGGGGACGAGGTAGAAATCGTCGTCGCCGATGGGGGTGCGGTTCGACGGCGCCTGAATGTCGAACTGCCCGAACGGACCGAACGTGTTGCGGTTGTTGAACGAGGCGTCGCCTTCGAATTCAGTGCCGACGACAAGCGGCAGCCGGTTGTCGTCGGCCGCGTAATCGCGATCGCGCGCCAGCAGTCCGTTCTCGTGAAAGTACCCGCCGTAGAGCGTCAGATTGCCCCGGCCGCCGCCGAAATCGAAGCCGAAACCGCCGCTCAGGCTGTAGTTGTAGAGCCCGGTCCCGTCGGACATGCGGATGTCGCCTTCGACGAAGCCGCCCTTCATGTTCCCCTTCAGGTGGGTGTTGATGACCCCCGCCACCGCATCGGCGCCGTAGATCGCCGAAGCACCGTCGCGCAGGACCTCGATCCGCCTGACGCTGCCGGGCGCGATCTCGTTGGTATCGGGCGAGACCACGGGCACCAGCAACTCGGTCTGGAAGCCGGGGTGCAGGTTCATCCGGCGGCCGTTGATCAGCAGCAGCGTGTTGCCGGTGCCGAGGTCGCGCAAGTTGATCGATCCGATATCGCCGCGCACGTTGTTCTGGGTGGTCGCGTTCTGCTCGTTGAAGGCCACGGTGCCGGCCTGCGGGATCGAGCGGAAAATCTCGTCGCCCGACGAGGCCCCCGAGTTTTCGATGTCCTGCTCGTCGACCACCGTCACGGGCAGCACGTCGTTGATCTGGGCACCCTGGATCTGGGTTCCCGTGACGACGATTTCGACGTCGCTGCCGACGCTCGATTGCGCCTCGGCCGGGTCGCCTGGCTGCGAAGGGGCGGGCGGCTGCTCCTGCGCGGTGGCCACCGAAGCGAGAAAGCTGGTGCTGCCGAGCAGCGCCAGGCGGGCGAGTTGGGTGATGCGCATCGTTATTTTCCTCCCGAATTCGTCTTGCCGCTCCGGCGGCTGTCCAGCCAAGCGGCGAACAGCTTGGGCCACTGGCTCAAGGTCTGCTCCGGCGTGCCGAGGCCCCATCCGTGGCCGCCGTCCGCGAAGATATGCATTTCGGCACTTGCTCCGGCGCGGGTCAAGGCCTCGAACAGCGCGAGGTTATGGCCCGGCGGGGTGGTCGGGTCGTCCGCGGACGAGAACAGGATCATCGGCGGGGCGTCCTTCGCCGCATACGTGTCGAGCGACCATGCGTCCTCGGCCGCCCGGGTCGGGCTGTCGCCGATAATCTCCCGGCGCGTGCGGGTGGTGTCGAACGGTTTGCGCAGCGAGACAACCGGGAACAGCAGCGCCGCGAAGTCGGGCCGGGCACTGGCGGATTCGTAGCGGTCAGCACCCGCGTAGAACCTGCGGCCGGGCTGCAGCGCCGTGAAGCCGGCGAGATGGCCTCCGGCGGAAAAGCCCATGATGCCGATTTCATCAGAGTTAACGTCGAATTCATCGCCCCGGGCGCGGATGATTTTCATCGCGCGCTGCGCGTCGGCGAACGGCGCGCTCACTGCCCAGCCATCGTTCGGCAGCCGGTAGAGCAGCTCGAAGGCGGTATATCCGCGGTTCTGTAGCCACCGGGCGGCGGGGGTGGATTCCTTCCACGTCTGGATCCGGAAGTACCCGCCCCCGCCCAGCACCAGCACGCCCCGCCCGTTGGCGATGTTCGGCCGGTAGACGCGCATGCGCGGGTTCGAGATGTTCGACACCGCGCCGTAGCCCGAGCCCTCGCCGCCGATCCTCTCGGGGCCCGAAGGTCCTCCCTCGCCAGGCGGCCGACCGGGCCAGAGAGGAATTTCCTCGAACTCGTGCGCCGACAGCAGCGAGGCGGACGAGACGAGCGAGCCGGCGGCGATCACGCCGGCGGCACCAACGAAATCGCGCCGCGACAGCATCACGAATCTCCCCCGGAATGAGCCAGCGCCGCGCTGTAGGGGCCGGTGCGCTCATGGCGTTCGCTGTCTTCCTCGGGCAACGGCAGCGGGCGCCCTGCCATGGCGGCGGCGAGCCGATCGGTATCGAGTGCGCTCTCCCAGCGAGCGACCACGATCGTCGCGACCGCATTGCCGATGAAGTTGGTCAGCGCTCGGCATTCACTCATGAAGCGGTCGATGCCGAGGATCAGCGCCATCCCGGCGACCGGCACCGACGGCACCACCGAGAGAGTGGCGGCGAGGATCACGAATCCGGCGCCCGTCACGCCGGCCGCGCCCTTCGAGCTGACCATCGCCACCAGCACGAGCGCGAGCTGCTCGCCGAACGAAAGCTCGATACCCATCGCCTGCGCGATGAACAGCGCCGCCAGCGTCATGTAGATATTGGTGCCGTCGAGGTTGAAGGAGTACCCCGTCGGCACCACCAGCCCGACCACGGTCCTGCGGCAGCCGGCGACTTCCATCTTCTCCATCAGGCTCGGTAGCGCGGCTTCCGAGGAAGATGTCCCCAGCACCAGCAGCAGCTCCTCGCGCAAGTACTTGATGAGCGCGAAGATCGAAAAACCGGTGAACCGCGCAACCAGCCCGAGGACAACGACGACGAACAGCAGCGAGGTGAGGTAGAAGGTGCCGACCAGGGCGGCGAGGCTGACCAGCGATCCGATCCCGAATTCGCCGATCGTGAACGCGATCGCGCCGAACGCTCCGACCGGAGCGAGCTTCATCAGCATGTGGACGAGCTTGAATATCACCTCGTTCGCCGAAGTGAGCAGGTCGAGCACGAGGTCGCTCTTGGGCCGGGTTGCCGAAAGCGCCACACCGGCGAGGATCGCGACGAGCAGCACCTGGAGGATGTTGCCATCGGTCAAAGCGCTGAGCAGGGTGGTGGGGATGATCGCCAGAAGGAAGCCCGACAGGGTTTGCTCGTGCGCGGTCTGGGCATACGCGGCGACCGACTCCTGGTCGAGCGTCGCAGGATCGATGCCGAGCCCTGCGCCCGGCTGGACCACGTTCCCCACCACGAGACCAATGACGAGCGCCAGAGTCGAGAAGAACATGAAGTAGGCGAGCGCCTTGATCGCGACGCTGCCCACCGCGGTCATGTCCTTCATCGAGGCGATGCCGCTGGCGACGGTGAGGAAGATCACCGGGGCGATGATCATTTTGACCAGGTTGATGAATGCATCGCCGAGCGGCTTGAGCGAGGCGCCCAGGTCGGGGAAGAAATGCCCCAGCACTGCGCCGGCCGCGATCGCCGCAAGCACTTGCACGTACAGCATCCGGTAAAGCGGCTGGCGTGCTTTGACGCCGACCGGCAGCCGGCCGTGATCGATCGCTGACATGGCCTCACACATCCCCTTGCCACCGTCGTGCGGCGGTTCTCACGAGGAATACTAGCCTGTCGTTTCGCCTGGCCATCGCGCGCACGGGAATTTTTTTATGGCGTGCAAAATCAATAACTAGTCTTAAGCTAGGGCAATATTTGTGCGAAATTTGGCACAATATTTTTGACAGTCGTGCGAAATCCCGGACACCGGCGTTCCGATGCGCTCCCTAGCGTTCTCCCTTCAAGCGCGCCGCAAGCTGGTCCTGCTCGGCCTGCTGGCAGGGGCGCTTGTCGGCGTGTCGGTGTGGGGGATCGATCGCCTGACCCGGAACGGGGCCACGGCCGCGGCGCGAGAGGCGGCGCATAACGAAGCGCTGATCATCTCCGCCAGCCTGCAGAGCGAACTCGACAAGTTCAGCCTCGTGCCCTTGGTGCTTGCCGAAGATCCGCAGGTCCGCGGCCTGCTCACCGGGACGAGGGGCGAGGCGGCCGCGCTTGATCGCCGATTGCAGGACCTCGCCCGCCGGACGAACGCGGCGGTCATCTACCTGATGGACGCAAAAGGGGTAACTCTGTCCGCCAGCAACTGGCACCTCCCGACGACGTTCGTCGGCTCGAACTACAGCTTCCGGCGGTACTTCAAGGAGGGGCTGCGAGACGGGTCCGCGACCGAGTTCGCGCTTGGCACGGTGAGCCGGAAGCCAGGCCTTTATATCGCCCAGCGGGTCTCGGTCGGCGGCCGTCCGGTGGGGGTGGTGGCGGTCAAGGTCGAGTTCGACAAGTTGGAGGCCAAGTGGCGAGCGGCCACCGACGGTGTGTTCGTCACCGACAGCGACGGGGTTGTCCTGCTGGCCAGCGAGGAGCACTGGCGCTTCCGCACGACCGATCGGACATTGGCGGCCGCGAGGGACCAGTCGCTCGACCGTCGGCGGTTCGGCGTCGCGCCGTTGCAGCCCCTTCGCCTCGTCAGCGCCTCTGGGAGCGACGGAGCCGTGGCCCTGTCCAGGATCGACACCGAGCAGCCGATCGCGTTCAAGGGTTGGACGCTTCACCTTCTGGTCGATCCCACCGAGCGCATCGAGGCCGCGGTCGCCACCGGCCGCTTCTACCTTTTGCTCGCCGTCGCACTGGGAGGAGCGTTCGTGGCGCTTGCGCTGCTCTTGCGACGCCGCCGCGAGCTTCGCGCCGAAGCAGTGCTGGCAGAGCGGACCCATGCGCTTCGCGAGCAACTCAATCAGGCCAATCGACTGGCCACGCTGGGGCAGGTCTCCGCCGGCGTCGGGCACGAAATTAGCCAGCCCGTCGCCGCTGTCCGGGTGTTTGCCGAGAACGGCGAGCGCTTGCTGTTGGGCGGCAGAGCCGGTGAAGCGCGCGACAACTTCAGGCGGATCGTCGAGTTGACGGAGCGCATCGGCCGGATCACCGCGGAGCTGCGCCGCTTTGCCCGACGCGACGCTCCCGAGCCCCAGACATTCCCGCTGTCCGACGCGATCGAGGGCGCTCTCCTGCTTCTGCGCGACCGCATCGAACGGCTCGGCGGGTCGCTTGTCACGCCGCCTCCGGCCACCAGCTCGGTGCGGGTGCGGGCCGAGCCGGTCCGGCTCGAGCAGGTCCTCGTCAATCTGCTGCAGAATGCGCTCGACGCAGCGGGCGCGGGCGGGCGAATCGAGCTGACGGTAACGAGCGACGCGGCGTTCTGTCACCTGCATGTGAAGGACAACGGCCCGGGGCTGGACGCGGCAGCGCGGGAGCGGATCTTTCAGCCGTTCGCCACCACCAAACGCGACGGCCTGGGGCTTGGTCTGGTGATCTCGCGCGACATCATGCGCGGCCTCGGGGGTGCGCTTGACCTGGGGCCCACAGCTGCAGGGGCAGAGTTCATCATGCGGATCCCGCGCGCATGACTGCCACGAGTCCGATCCGGGTCATCCTGATCGAGGATGACGCGCCCTTGCGCGAGGCGGTGGTCCAGGGCCTCGAGCTGGAGGGGCTCGCGGTCGAGGCGTTCGAGACCGCAGCACGGGGGCTGCGGCGGCTCTCCCCCGAGTTCGACGGTGTGGTCGTGAGCGACATCCGCTTGCCCGGAATGGACGGCCGCGAGCTGTTCTCCGCGATCCGCGCCATGGACGAGGACCTGCCGGTGATCTTCACCACCGGCCATGGCGACGTCGCAATGGCGGTCGAAGCGATGAAGAACGGTGCGGCCGATTTTCTGACCAAGCCGTACTCCTACGCCGCGATTCTCGACGCGATCCGTCGCGCTGCCGGGCGGCGCGCGCTGGTACTCGAGAACCGGCGGCTGCGCGAAGCACTCCGTAGCCGGACGATGCCGCCCCTGCTCGGGAGCTCGGAGCCGATCGAGCGACTGAAACGGCTGATCGCCGAGGTGAGCAGGACTGAAATCGACCTGCTCGTGACCGGCGAAAGCGGGACCGGCAAGAGCTTTCTCGCGCGGCAGATTCACGAGCTGAGCGCCCGCCACGACCGGCCCTTCGCGACCATCGGAGCAGAGACCTGGGCTCACCAGGACGCGGAGCTCATCATCTTCGGGCGCGAGCCGGGAAGCGCCTTGTCGCGCTCCGGATTGGTAGAGCGCGCCAATGGCGGGACGTTGTTCCTCGACGATATCGAGATCATCCCCCCGCCCCTGCAGGCGCGGATGGTCGGGCTGGTAGAGCAACGCCGCTACATGCCGATCGGCGCGGTCCGACCGCGCGAGACAAACTTGCGGATCGTCTCGGCCGTGCGCGATCTATCGTCGGACGAGATCGGCGGCGGAGGGTTGAGCCGTTCGCTGCTCAACCGTCTGAACAGTGTTACCCTGTCGCTGCCTCCTCTCGCCTCGCGACGGGACGACATACCGGAAATCTTCCGCGTTTTCGTCGCCGAATTCGAGCGCCAGTTGGATACCGTTTCGCCTCCCATCGGCAGGCTGGCGTGGCATCATCTGATGACCCATTCCTGGCCCGGGAACCTGCACGAGTTGCGGACCTACGCCCGCAATTATGTCCTGGGCCTGCATTCGCTGATCGACTCGGGCGATGGCCTCGGCGCCCCGATTTCCACCACCCTTCGCGACCGGCTGTCCGCCTTCGAGAAGGCAATCCTCGAAGATGCACTGCGACAAACCGGCGGCAGCATCCCGCAGGCCGTGCGGCAACTGGGGCTCCCTCGCAAGACGTTCTACGACAAGCTCGCCAAACACGGCCTCAGCGCGCGCCAGTTTCGCCCGGGCCGCAGTTAGGACGGACACTCAGCGCCGGACCAGTTCTTCGTTGATCACCGGATCCATGTCTCGCGAACCGCTGGCAGGCTGAACTTGCCCCGAAGTGAAGGACGGTTCGGGAATATAGCCGCGAAAGGTGAGCCGGAAGGCGTTGAACCGGCGGTCGACAGGCAGTGAAAGCAGACGCGAAAGCACGCGTTGGATCAATCGCCCGCTCCGCCCCATTCCCGGAGCGGAGCGGAGCGGACTTCAATGCTCGCTTAAAACTCCCCGGCAACGCCCAACTTTACGGCGTTGTTTTTATTGCCGGCGAAAGAGAATCCGGCACCGATGGCAAACCGCTTGTCGCCCGCGACGCGGTGCATGATAGACCCGCCTACCGCTTGCTCGCCGCGGAAGTTGGCGAGGTTGAAGACAAACGACGTCTTTCCGGGCGCGGAAGGCATCGCGGCGTGCCCCATTGCGACCGCGGCAGCGATTCCTGCCTGCGCATCGCGTCGATCCAACCGGCGCAGGTCGAACAAATCGTCCACCCGGCCGCTGAGCGCCAAGTCGGCTGCCTGCAGTGCCGAGATTTGCAAAGCCTGGCTGCTCGCGAGGCTTTGCAGGGCAGCCACCGCCGGAATTAGCGCGGTGTCGCGGCCGAGCGTACCGTTCGCGTCGACTGTTGCGATACCGATGGGGCCGACTTGCGCCGCGGTGCTCGCGGCGATGTCGCCGACCTTAACCGAAGTTCCCGCGCCGCCGAGCGCCACTTGGTTGACTGCCGTCGTCGCGGCGCCGGTGCCGACCGCGGTCGAGCCGTCGAAGGAGGCGATCGCGCCGCGCCCGATCGCCGTCGAGCCGATACCGGAGGCATTCGCCACCGCCCCCACCGCCGTCGCGTTTGCAGCAGTGGCCCGCGATAGCACGCCAAGCGCGACCGTCCCCGCCTGAGTGGCCATAGCACCGTTACCGAGCGCGCTCGCGCCGATGCCCGTCGCCTGCGTGAACGGCCCGACAGCGGTTGCGTTCAGCCCGCTCGCCAGCGCCTGATGCCCGGCCGCGAGTGTGAAGTTGCTGGTCGCTCGGGCCTGCCACCCCAGCGCGTTGGCGCCGGTGGCCGTGGCACTGGCTTCGCTGCCGATCGCAGACGAGCGCGCGCCGGACGCCTGTGACTGCTCGCCAACCGCTGTCGACTTCTCTCCCGACGCCGTCGAAGGAGTGCCGACCGCCGTCGCGGACGCGCCGCCGGCGTTTGCGTCGGCCCCGCATTCGGTGCTGAGCGCGCCCACGCCGGTGTTGCATTCCGGCGTCGGGTCCGCCGCTGCCGGGCTCGCGAACAGCCACCCGGCCGCCGCCAACAGTCCCAGCCTCCCGGCGCTCCACGGTAGTTTCTCCATCCTCGATTCCTTCCCTGTCTTTCGGCGCGGCGCGCCGGGTGGCGGGAGGGCTGGTCGGCAGTTCGCGCATGATCACGGACCAAATGCGTGATAGGAACGGCAAACCAGCGCTCTCGGCGACAGGGAGCTTGCCGATCGTGGCGATGGCGGGAATGAACGAAACCAGATCTTTTCCTGATGTTTTCCCGATCAACGTTGTCTCGGGCGCGTCCGGGCCGAGCCGGGCGGGCCCGCAGCACCTTGCCAAACGCCCGGATTTTCGCCTCGGATCCGCGACCGTGCGGCCATCGATCCGGGAGGTCGCAGGCCCGGCGGGGACCGCTCCTGCCGAACCGCGCGTGATGCAGGTCCTGGTCGCGCTGGCCGATGCCAAGGGCGCTGTGCTGACTCGCGAGGACCTCATCCGCAGCTGCTGGAAAGGGGTGGTCGTCGGCGACGATTCGATCAACCGCGCGATCGCCGAAGTGCGCCGCATTTCGCGCACGGTAGAGGCCGGGTTTACGGTAGAGACGATCCCGCGGGTCGGCTACCGCCTGCTCTCGGGCGAGGAATCGTCCGCGCCGGTGGCCGAGCAGGCGGTCGCATTAGCAGCGCTGGGGCCTTCTCGCCGCTGGGCGCTCGCCGGGGCGCTCGCTGCGTTCGCTGCCGGCGCCGGCATCTGGGCTATCCGCCGCACGCCCGGCGATCAGGCGGCAGACCTCATCGCGGAAAGTCAGGCCGTAATGCTCGCCGGAACGCAGGAGAGCGACCGCCGGGCGATCGCGTTGCTCGAGCGCGCGGTCGCCACATCCCCGGAGAATGCTGAGGCGTGGGGGCTCCTGGCGTTGACCCGCGCCCGGGCCGACGAGCACGCAATGACGAAGCTCCAATCGCCGACCGCTGTGACCGTGGAGGCAGCTCGCCGCGCGCTTGCGCTCGATCCAGGCAATGCCGATGCCAAAGCTGCCCTGGTCATCGCGGTGCCATATTACGGCGATTGGCTGGCCGCCGAGCGGCGTTTCGAGGGCTTCCTCGCCACCTATCCCGACCATTCCTTCGTGAAGGACTCGCGCTCGTTTTTCCTGGGCTCTGTCGGTCGCATGCGGGAGAGCGCCGTAGACCGGATATCCTTCGCGTCGGCAGCGCCATTCGATGCCGGCATGCAGTTCCGTTTGGTGTACGCACTGTGGTTCCTAGGGCGCATCGACGAGGCCGATCGGGCGGCCGCGCGCGGCCTCGAGATGTGGCCGCGGCATCCCGGCTTGTGGTTCGCGAGGCTATGGGTCCGGGCCGGGACCGGGCGACTTGAGCGGGCGATGGCGCAGGTCGGCGACGAAACCACACGCCCCCCGCTGCCGCCCCCGATGATCGCCGCTCTGGCGGGCGCGCTCGCCGCCGCGCATTCGCGGAAAGCGGATGATATCCAGCGGGCGACGATGCAGGTCGTGGCCGGCGTCAGCAAGAGCGTGGCCGGCGTGGTCAACGCGCTGATGCTGCTCAATCTAATGGGCGCGGTGGACGCCGCGTTCGACGTGGCGCGCGCCTATTACCTCGAAGATGGCCCGATCATCGCAGCCATGGATTGGCGACCAGGGCAACCCAGCGTTCCCGATCAGCGCCGGCGCAAGACCAACATGCTGTTCACGCCGCCCGCAGCGGCAATGCAAAGGGACGCCCGCTTCATGCCGATGATGCAGCGGATGGGCCTCGCCGGCTACTGGAACAGGAGCCGGCACATGCCCGATTTCCTGCGACCCAGCGCCGGCTAGAACCGCGCTTCCACTCCTATGCCGAGCTCGCGCGGATCCTGCGCCGTGCCGAAGGTCGGCGTGAAAAGATAATTGAGCGCGAAGCTGTCGAACGCGTTGCGGGCGTAGCCCAGAATGGTGACCGGACCGGCGGTGTAATTTGCGCGGATATCTACGATCGTGGATTGGCCGATCTGCCTCGATAGCGTGTTGGAGTCGTCGCTAAAGTAGCGGCCGTGATGGCGCAGGCTTGCCGACAGTCGCAACGCTTCGAGCGGGCGCCAGTCGACGCCCGCGGCCGCGCTGAAGCGGGGAGATCGCTGGAACTCCTTGTCGCGGGTCGGGTCCGTGGCGAGAACGGTCTGCACCACCCGCGTGCGGAGCAAGGCCGCGCCCAATCGCAATGACAGCCGGTTTCCGGATGTCCACGCCAGCTCAACCTCGGCGCCGTAGGTCCGTGCGCGCGGCGCGTTCGCGAATTCGGTGGCGAAGACCGTGCCGCCGCCCGTCACCGCAACCGGTACCAGTTGCTGCCGCTGGGCGTTCCGGATGTCGTTATAGAACAAGTTGGCCGCGAGCGAGCCGCGCCCGTCGGCGAACGTCGAACGCACGAACGTCTCGTAGTTCCACAATCGCTCGGCTTCAAAGCTGTCCTCGACGCGCCGCGCCAGGCTGATCGAGGTACCGCCAGGGTTGTACGCCCGCTGCACGAGCGCCCCGACGGTGGTGGCCGTGTTCACTTGGTACTGAGCAGACAGCTTGGGCAACCAGGCGTCGAACACTCCGCGATAGTCGAGCGCGATGCCCGACGACAGCGTGCCCACTCTCCCGGCACGGATTTGCCGGTCCCACTGGCGGCGGACGCCGGCGGTCACGCTGAGCGGTGGGGCAGCGCGCCAGCTTAACTCGCCGAACAGGCCGAGGCTCTCCTGCCGATCGCGGAACGAGCCGGCGCCGATCCCCAGCCCGGTGATGTCGATCGACTGATGCTGGCGGGTGGTGAGGTAGTTCACTCCAGCGAGCACCGACCAGGCATCGGCGCGCCACCGGGCAATGCCCTCGACGGAATAGTCGCGCGAAGCGACTTCGGTGAGACCGAGGCCAGGCAGGCCGAACCGGCGGACGTCCGCATCTCCTGCCGACAGCGTGCCGGACATCGAAACGCCGCCAGAGCGGTTGTACCACACCCGCGCGGTAAGGGAATCGACGTTGACCCGATGGATTCCATTGGTCCGCTCGGGGGTCGCGAAGCGCCGTTCGCGAAAAGGGGCCTGCACGGCCTCGAACTGCGGCGATTGCGAGCGGGTGTGGACGTAGGCGGTCTCCACGCGCAGCCCCGGCAGGGCCTCGGGCGTGAGCAGGGTTTTGAAGCGGAGCTGGCCGTAGTCGTCACGCTCGATGTCGGCCCCGGCGATGCCGTCCGCCATTTCGCTCGCCATCCGGCTAAGCCGCAGGTCGCCCGTCAGCCCGACTGCCAGCTGGTCACTGATGACGGGCCCCGACAGCGCAGTAGAAAGCTGGCGGGTGGCGAGTTCGCCGACGAGGATCCGCCCCCGACCGCTCCACTCGAAGGCCGGATCGGCACTTTCGATGAAAATGGCTCCGGCAATCGAGTTGCGCCCCTGAGTGGTGGTTTGGGGACTGCGAAAGACTTCGACCTGCTCGATCTCCCATACGGGCGCCGATGAGGCGACGTATTCGTAGTATGTGACCGGCCGCCCATCGACCTGCAGCGTGACCCGTGGCCGCGTGCCGCCCAGAAAGGCGAACAGGTTTCGAAGCGGGCCGGTCGAATCCTGTCCGCGGATGGCGGGGCCTTCCTCGCCCGAACCCATCTGCACGTTAGGCACCAGGTGGAGCAATTGATCGAGCCGGTCGGCGCCGGCCGCTTCGATCGTATCCTTGGTAAGGACCACCACGCTCGACGGGGTCTCGCGGACCGAGCGTGGTATACGCTCGCCCGTGACGACAATGTCGTCAGCCGGCACCGATGGGTCCGGAGAGTCGGTTGCGTCCGCACCGGGTGCGGCTGCCACTGAGGAGGTGAGGAGCAACCCAACCAGCACGCGCAGCCCCCTGCAGTCTCGATGAATCGGCGAGCATGGCCAACAAGGGGAAGATCGCGCCGATTGCAATGCCCCGAGCCAATCATCGGCAAATCATCAGGTGCCGACGTTGCCGGCGGTGCCGACAGCCGGCCCGAAGCTGACGTCGGCGCCTGATCCGACCGCGCCAACCAGCAACACGTCGGTGTCGGTGCCGTGGATTCCACGTTCGGAAGCCGCGCGGTCATGAAGGTTCCGGGCCGGTGGTAGCGGAGGAGGGACTCGAACCCCCGACACGCGGATTATGATTCCGCTGCTCTAACCGGCTGAGCTACTCCGCCCCGAGGGCCAGCCTCATCGCTCGAGGCAGGCGGCGCATTTAGGTGGGGCCACCGGCACGGTCAACCGCGGAATGGCCAGCGCCTGGCGAACTCCCACGGCCCTCTGCGATAGCGATAGAGCGCGAGACCGGCAAAGGCGAATGCGCGTGGCTCGAAGCTTGCCTCAAGCTGCCGTTGCAGCGCTTTGGCAACGCTCGGCGCGACCTTGTTCTGGATCGTCACGTGGAGCCGCGGCGGATGCGCGTCCTGGGGGGTGAGCAGCCCGTGGAACCGGTCGGCCAGCCGCGCCCACAGGGCCAGCATCGCCGGGCTGTCGAGGCGCAGCGCGGTGCCGCCCCCGAGGTTCATGACGCCGGCAAGCCGCGCGGCTGGCGGCCTGGCCCGCGCCTCGACTGCGAGTGCCCCGCGCAGCTCCGCCTCCACGCTCGGGGGCAGCGAATGGAACAGGGTGACGTGAGCCGAAACATGGTTGCGCTCGGGCGGATAGTGGATTGCCCGCAGCTGATCCGCCCGAGACTGGAGCGCCTGCGGCAGCTCGGCGGTAACGATCAGTGGGGCCGGCGCGGCGGTGCTCAGTCGAGCTCTCCGCGCGCCTTGCGGATGGCGAACCAGCGCTGCACGTTGGCGTTGTGCTCGGCGAGCGTGTCCGCAAATACGTGCCCGCCGGTGCCGTCGGCCACCATGAACAGCGCCTGGGTCGGGGCCGGATCGAGCACCGCGGCGATGCTCTCGCGCCCGGGGTTGGTGATCGGCCCGTTGGGCAGCCCGCTCATCGTGTAGGTGTTATAGCCGTTGACCGCGGCGATCTCGCTCTGGCGGATGCGGCGGCCGAGCGGCTTGCCCTTGGTGATCGGGTAGATGATCGTCGGATCGGCCTGCAGCGGCATGCCGGCCTTGACCCGGTTCGAATAGAGCCCAGCGACCATCCGCCGCTCGCGCGCCACCCCAGTCTCCTTCTCGACGATCGAGGCGAGGATCACCGCTTCCTCGGGGCTTGACACCGCGATCCCCGGTTTGCGCTTCGACCACGCTTCGGCGAGGTAATTGCGCATCGCCGCCTGCATCCGCGCGAGCACCGCGGTGCGCGCTTCGCCGCGCTCGAAGTCGTAAGTGTCGGGCAACACCGAACCCTCCGCCGGCACCGGTATCGGCCCGGTCAGCAGCGGCTCGGCCATCAGCTTTTCGTAGACCATGATCGAGGGCAGGCCTTCGGGGATGGTCACGAACCGGCGGATCACCTGCCCATGCTGGAGGGTGTCGAGGATCCTCGCCGGGCTTGCGCCTGGAGGGAGCGCGAACTCGCCCCGTTGCACCGGATCGCCGCTGCCGAGGATCCTCGCGCGCAGCAGGAAGCTGTCGGCCGAACCGATCAGCCCCTCGTCCTCAAGCTTCCTGGCAACGCTGGTCAGCGTCGCCCCGTCGGGCACGGTAAAGGCGGTTTCCTTGCCGACATTGGCGGGCCCGTACCAACCCCACGCGAACCACCCGAACGCAAGCGCGGCGAGCGCGGCGAGGACCAGAACACCTTTGGATTTCATATCTCTTCGCCGCTCGGCCTGTCGGTCGCGCCGGCGGGCTTCGACAAGCTCAGCCCGAGCGGACCTGGGATGTCGTTCACGTCCAGCCCCAAGGGAGTTCGGACGCGGTTCACCACTCCCGCTCGTCCGAGCCCGCTGAAGGAGGCCGGAGCGAGGGCGGCGGCCGAGGCGGTCAGTCCTCGACCTTCTTGAAGATAACGCTCGCGTTAGTGCCGCCGAAACCGAAGCTGTTGCTGAGCGCGGCCCTGACCTCGCGCTTCCTGGCGACATGCGGGACGAGGTCGACGCCCTCGGTGCCCTCGTCGGGATCGTCGAGGTTGAGCGTCGGCGGCACGATCTGGTCGCGGATCGCCAGCACGCAGAAAATGCCCTCGACCGCGCCGGCGCCGCCGAGCAGGTGTCCGATCGCGCTCTTGGTGCTGCTCATCGAGGCGCCCGACAGGTTGGGTCCGAGCACCCGCTTGACCGCCGCGAGCTCGATCGTGTCGGCCATCGTGCTGGTGCCGTGGGCGTTGACGTAGTCGATGTCGGACGGCTCGAGCCCCGACTTTTTAAGCGCCATGCGCATCGCGAGCTCGGCGCCCTTCCCTTCCGGGTGCGGCGCGGTGACGTGGTAGGCGTCGCCCGAGAGGCCGTAGCCGACGACCTCGGCGTAGATCTTCGCCCCGCGCGCCTTGGCGTGCTCGTATTCCTCGAGCACCATCACCCCGGCGCCCTCGCCCATCACGAAGCCGTCGCGGCCCTTGTCGTAGGGCCGGCTGGCCTTTTCCGGCTGGTCGTTCATGCTCATGTTGAGCGCCTTGGCCTGCGCGAAGCCGGCGAGCCCGAGCGGGTTGATGGTCGATTCCGCGCCGCCCGCCAGCATGATGTCGGCATCGCCGTCCTTGATCATCCGCGCCGCGTCGCCGATCGAATGCGCGCCCGTGGAGCACGCGGTCACTACCGAATGGTTGGGCCCCATCAGCCCGTACTTGATCGATACCTGGCCGCTGGTGAGGTTGATCAGCCGTCCGTGGACGAAATGCGGCGAGACGCGGCCCGGACCCTTTTCGGCGAGCACCAGCGATTCGCTTTCGATGCCCGGCAGGCCCCCGATGCCCGAGCCGATCGAAACGCCGGCGCGCTCCTTGGTGGCCTCGTCCATGTCCTCGAGGCCGGCATCCTCCAGCGCCTGCCCTGCGGCGTCGATGGCATAGACGATGAACGGATCGACCTGGCGCTGGACCTTGAAGTCGACCCGCTTGTCGGGATCGAAGCCCATCGGGCGATCCTTCGGCTTCACCTCGCCGGCGATCTTGGCCTTCTGGTCGCTGACATCGAAGCGCGTGATCGGGCCGATCCCGCTTTTGCCGGCGATGAGGTTGGCCCATGTCGTCTCGACATCGCCGCCCAGCGGGGTGACGAGGCCCAGTCCGGTTACGACCACTCGGCGCATGTGAATTCCTTCTTACAAACGCGACAGGCCCAACCCGGCCTGGGCTGAGCCTGTCACCCTTCGACAAGCTCAGGGTGAGCGGAAGGGGGCGTTTTGATACTCCAACATCCGCTCGTGCTGAGCCTGTCGAAGCACGGGGTGCGTGCGGCGTTGACGATAAGCGCCTATCCCTTGTGCTCTTCGATGTACCGGGTGGCATCGCCCACGGTGGCGATCTTCTCCGCAGCGTCGTCGGGGATTTCCACGCCGAACTCCTCCTCGAACGCCATCACCAGCTCGACGATGTCGAGGCTGTCGGCGCCAAGATCGTCGATGAAGCTCGCATCCTGGGTCACCTTGTCGGCCTCGACGCCGAGGTGTTCGACGACGATCTTCTGCACGCGTTCGGCGGTATCGCTCATGTGGAGTGCCCTCTTGAGTTGGGGTTTCGAGTTGGCTTTCGCCCTAATGAACGCGGTTGGCGCTGGCAAGTGCCCCGCCTCGGCGCACTTGCGCAAACGGCAGCCGCCCGGCAAGGCGACTGCCGCTCATGCGCGGTCGCAACCGGCTAGATCGCCGGGGCCGGCTGCTGGGCGGTCGTCGACTCGGCCTTCGGCTGCCCGCCCGAGCCCTGATCGTCCACTGCTGGCTTCAAGGCCTGGTCCGCCTTTTCGACCAGCTCGTCCTTCTTCTCGCGCGCGATGTCGCCCAGCTCGCTCGCCTTCTCGCTCGCGGCATCGAGCGCCCTGGCGCCCAGTTGCCCGAGCTGCTCCTCTTCGGTGCGCGTGATCGGTGCGGCAGCGCCTGCCAGCGCGCCGAGCAAGGCGGCGACCACGCCGCCGACCAGCGGATTGCTGTCGTACAGCTGGCCCGTCTTGCCGACCGCGCTGCCCGCGGTGTCACGCGCGCTGCTGCCCCACTCGCCGGCCTTCTCCATCAGATCGTGCCGGCGCTGGCGCAGCGCCTCGGTCGCCTCGTCCAGCCGCTTGCGGAAGCCGCTTTCGTCCTCGTCGTGGCCTTGCTCGATCATCAGGTAGTTCGACCGGGCGAGATCGCGCCGGCGGCGGAACGCGGCGTCATCCTCCTCGGGCAGGCGCTCGACGCGGCTCATGTGCTCGACATACCCGCGGTGATGGTCGTCCCACGCGCTCGAGCCGCCGAACCCCGGATTCGAGCCGCCCGCGCGGCCCGAGGGCTTGAGCGAGGACAGCCTGGCATCGCTGCCGCTGACCAGCCAGATGCCACCGATGGCGACCATCGCCAGCGCCAGCGGATTGCGCCGCGCGGTATCGATCAGATACTGCGGATCCACTCCCTTGGCATCCGCCTTGTCGAGCAGACCGCCGAGCAGGTTGCGCGCGGTCAGCTTGTCGCCGAGCTGGTCGACGGTGCGGCTCATTTCTTCCTGCGTGTGGCGGATTTCGCGCTCGATTTCCGCAGGGTCGCGCTGGTCGCTGGTGGTGTCAGATGCGGTCATGGGTACCTCCGGTGGTCGAGTGCGTGCCGGTCAGAATGTCGGGAGTGTCCGCCGCGGTGCGGATCGTCCGCTCGGGCTTCAGATGTGCCGCGGCGGTCTTGGCCCTGGCGCTCGAGTACAGCACCGCCGCGACGATAAGCGTGATCACCCCGACGATGATGATGCCGAGCGGCAGGTTGTCGATCGCATCGCCCAGCCAGAAGCCGAGGCCGGTGGCAGTCACTCCGAGGCCGGTCAGCCCGAGCACCGCTGCGCCGGCATAGGCCGCGATCGCCTGCTTGATGTCGCTCGCCGCCTCGCGCACCTCGGCCTGCATCAAGGCGACCTGTTCCTGAGCGAGATGCGCCCCTTGGCTGGTCAGCTTGCCGAGGAGATCGACGACATTGTCGCTGGCGGCAGCAGAAGATCCTGCCGCTGCGGTCTTCCTGCTCCGCGCGGCCCCATCGGCCGGGCGGATATCGGTGACGGAGTCGGTCATGCGGTGAACTCCGGTGTGGTCGAGGGGGCGTAGATCGGTGTGTCGGCGGAAGGATAGCCCTGCGAGGCCTGTCCCGCCCCCGGCGACTGCGAGCCTGCAGCAGACCCAGTGCTGCCAGGCTGCCGGTGAGTCTTGAACTCGCTCCCGGCACGCAGGAAGCGCGCGGCGGCAAAGCCCGCAGCGGCCGACGCGGCGAGGAACATCGTCGGATTTTCGCGCGCGAAGCGGGTCACCGAGCGGCGCAGGTCGTCGACGTTCTTGCCCTCGATCGAACCGGCGAAATTCTCGATCTGGCGGGCCGCGCTCTCGAAACCGCGCGTGAGCCATTCGGGCGCCGCATCGTCCTCGCGCAGCGCGCTTGCCGCGCGGTCGATCGCGGCGGTCGCGCTACGGGCGGCGCTCGTCACGGTCTTCTTCTGCCCTTCGGCAGCCTGGTCCAGTTTATCCTTGGCAGTGTGCGCCAGGCGCGCCGCATCACCCGAAATCTCCTCGCGCAAGGGCAAGGCCTGGGTGCTGGGCGAGCCTTGCGTTCCGGATGGGGCGAGGTCGCTCATCGGTGGCTCTCCTGATTGGGGGTTCTACCATCCAAAGGGGCCGCGAACGGCGCTGTTCCGTTCAGCCGAGAGTCATGCGACCAAGCGCCCCGACTATACGGCGAGCCGAGCAAAGTTATTATTTATTAATGGGATAGCTCAGCCGCGCCGTTCGTCGGTCATCACGTTGTAGCGGCGGGCTTCGTCCTGTGACAGGCAGTAGCGCGTGCTGGGATTGCTCGCGGTCTTCACCGCCTGCTGGCGATACATGACCTCGGTGAGCAGCTTGCGGCTCACCCCCATGCGGATCAGGAAATCGTTGTCGTCGCTGGCGAGCAGCGCGCTAGACTGCTCGATCTCGCCGATCAGGCCCGCGGTCGCGCTCGTCCCCTCGGCGATGGTTTCCTGGATTACGTCGCGCTGGCCGGTGTGCGTGAACATGTGCACCATGAACACCCCGCCCGGCTCGACCACGCGGCGATCGCCCCCCATGAACACGAAGTTGCAGGCCGAAAAGCACGCCCAACCCGCGGGGATCCGCGTGAGCATTCCGGGAAACGAGCGGATCGCCTTGCCCGCCGCGTTGCCCGCCGCCGCGTCACCTCCGCTCGAGCGCAGCCAGATCTCCGCGATCCGGTCGTCCGCCTCGATCGCCGCGCGCAGGCGCGCCGGGAGCGACGAGTCGATCTTGCCCTCGGCGATCAGCACCCGGACGCCGTTGCGATCGGCCGGCGTCAAGGTCATTGCCGCCGACGGACCCCAATCGGGCGCGCGGGGGCAGGTGGGGTTGTCGGGATCGACCGCGCCGGTCAGCACCGCCAGCGCCGCGACCGCCAGGCCGATGCGCGCGCCTCCGGTCACGCCGCCAGCGCGTAGCGCGCGGCCGGCGGCTTGCGGCACATGCGCTTGTCGGCGCGGGTCTCTTCGCCCTGCACGATGATAACGTCGGACACCATGATGCATTGGAGGCCGCCCTCGTCCGTGTCGTTGCGAGCGACAACGGTCGAGGTGCCTGACACGTCGGCCCGGGTGTTGGAGGTCCACGCGGCCGATGCGCCCACGGCAACCTCGGCGCTGCCGCCTTCGCCGCGCGTCACATCGAGGGTCGCCTGCGCGGCCTGCTTCTGCTCCTCGGGATCGAGCTTGCAGGCGATCGCCGCGGTTAGCTGGTCGGTGAGGCCGGCGATCGGCACCCACGAGTAGATTCCCGCGCGCGACGCGGCGCTACCCGCGACCGAGCCGGCGATCGAACCGAGGATCGACGAGCCGGCGCTGCGCTTCTTGCCCTTGGGGCATCCGTTGGCGGTCTGATCGGGCGCCCGGCCGACGCTGCCGAGAATGCCCCCGAACTGCGCGCCCGCGGGAACCGCGAGCACCGCGAGCGCCAGCGCGGCTCCCAGTCCGCCCATGCGGCGTATTGCACGATCGGCCATCGTTCGACCCCCGAAACAACGGACTCGGCGAACCGGCGGCCGCCGTTTCCATATGGGCAATCTACGCCGTTTGCCCGAAGGGGTCAAACCGGGCTCAACCGGCGCTGGGCTGCTCCGCCAGCCGGATGTGCACATCGCGCAGCTGCCGCGCCGAGACCGCGCTCGGGGCGCCCATCATCAGGTCCTGCGCGCGCTGGTTCAGCGGAAATGCTATCACCTCGCGGATGTTCGGCTCGTCGGCCAGCAGCATGACGATGCGGTCGATCCCCGGCGCCGACCCACCGTGCGGCGGCGCGCCGAGCTTGAACGCCTCGATCATGCCCGAGAAGTTGCGGTCCACCTCCTCGCGGCTGTAACCGGCGATCTCGAACGCCTTGTACATGATGTCGGGCCGGTGGTTGCGGATCGCACCCGAGCTCAACTCGTAGCCGTTGCAGACGATGTCGTACTGCCAGGCGAGGATGTCGAGCGGGTCCTGGCTCTCGAGCGCCTCCAGCTCGCCCTGCGGCATCGAGAACGGGTTGTGGCTGAAGTCGACCTTTTTCGCCTCCTCGTCGAATTCGAACATCGGGAAGTCGACGATCCAGCAGAATTCATACCTGTCCGGAGCGATGAGATTCATCTCTTCGGCCACCCGGGTGCGCGCGGCACCGGCGAGCCTGGCGGCGTCCTTCTCCTTGCCGGCGGCGAAGAACAGGCCGTCGTTCTCGCCCAGTCCCAGTTCGGCGTAGAGCGCCTCCATGCCCTCGATGCCGTGGTTCTTGGCGATCGGCCCGCCGAACTCGCCGCCCTTGCGAGTGACGTAGCCGAGGCCCGCGAACCCCTCGCGGCGGGCCCACTCGTTCATGTCGTCGAAGAACTTGCGGCTCTTCTCGTGTGTCGCGGGCGCGGGGATCGCGCGGACCACCCCGCCCGAGCCGACGATCTTTTCGAACAGGCCGAAGCCACTCGAGGTGAAGTGGCTGGAAACGTCGGCGATGATCAGCGGATTGCGCAGATCGGGCTTGTCGGTGCCGTACTTGAGCAGCGCCTCGCGGTAGGGGATGCGCGGAAAGCTCCCGGCCGGGGTCACCGCCTTGCCGCCCGCGAACTCCTCGAACACGCCCGCGAGCACGGGCTCGATCGCCTGGAACACGTCTTCCTGGGTGACGAAGCTCATCTCGAAATCGAGTTGATAGAATTCCGGGCTCCGGTCGGCGCGCAGGTCCTCGTCGCGGAAGCACGGGGCGATTTGGAAATAGCGGTCGAAGCCCGCGACCATCAGCAGCTGCTTGAACATCTGCGGCGCCTGCGGCAGCGCGTAGAACCGGCCCGGGTGCAGGCGGCTGGGCACGAGATAGTCGCGCGCGCCTTCGGGGCTCGAGGCGCCGAGGATCGGCGTCTGGAACTCGGTGAAGCCCTGCGCGATCATCCGCTGGCGGATGCTTGAAATGACCTCCGAACGCAGCATGATGTTGCGGTGCAACCGCTCGCGCCGAAGGTCGACGAAGCGGTACTTGAGCCGCGTCTCTTCGGGATAATCCTCGGCCGAATTGACGATCAGCGGCAGCTCTTCGGCCCGGCTCTGCACCGTCACGCCGTGCGCGAACACCTCGATGGCGCCGGTCGGCAGGTTGGGATTCACCGCTGCCTCGGCCCGCGCCTTGACCGTGCCGTCGATCGTCACGACCGATTCCAGCTTGAGCTTCTCGAGCACCGGCAATGCCGCGCTGTCGCTGTCGGCGACGACCTGAGTGATGCCGTAGTGATCGCGCAGGTCGACGAACAGCACCCCGCCATGGTCGCGCTTGGTGTGCACCCAGCCCGACAGGCGGACGTCCTGCCCCACCTCGGCCTGGTTCAAGGCGCCGCAACTGTGGGAACGATAGGCGTGCATCTTAAATTCTTTCCAATTGTTCGGGTATGACGCTAGGGGCGCAGGCCGCGCGCAGCCCTAGGCGGAAAACGCGCGGGCTAACAGGGGAACGGGGGTGCTTTGTCAAGCATCCGGCGCTCCCGAGGGCGGTACTCCGCCCGGACACAAGAAAAGACCGATGAAGATACACGAGCTGATTACCACCACCGACGCGCTGGCCGAGCTGTGCGCGCGCTTGGCGAAAAGCGATTTCGTCACCGTCGATACCGAATTCATGCGCGAGAACACCTACTGGCCCGAGCTGTGCCTGGTGCAGATCGCGAACACCGAGGAGGCGGCGGCGATCGACCCGCTCGCCGAGGGGATCGACCTCGCGCCGCTGCTCGACCTGCTGTGCGAGAACGAGGACGTGCTCAAGGTCTTCCACGCCGGCGGGCAGGACGTCGAGATCGTCTACAACCTCACCGGCAAGACCCCCCACCCGATCTTCGACACGCAGATCGCCTCGATGGCAATCAGCCAGTCCGAGCAGATCGGCTATGCCAATCTCGTCGAGAGCTGGCTCGGCATCACGGTCGACAAAGGGGCCCGGTTCACCGACTGGAGCCGCCGGCCGCTCAGCGAGCGGCAGATCGAGTACGCGATCGGCGACGTCACACACCTCGCCAAGATTTTTCCGCGCATGCTCAAGAAGCTGTTCAAGACCGGGCGGGGCAGCTGGCTCGACGCCGAGATGGAAAAGCTGGCCGACCCGGCGAACTACGCCAACGAAGCCGGCAGCGCGTGGGAGCGCATCCGCGCACCGAGCCGCAACGCGGTCGTGCTCGGCCGGCTCAAGGCGCTCGCCGCCTGGCGCGAGCAGGAAGCGCAGCACAAGAACATTCCGCGCGGCCGGATCATGCGCGACGAGACGCTGGCCGATCTCGCCAGCCACCCGCCCAAGTCGCAGGCCGACCTCATCAAGGTCCGCGGCCTCAGCGCGGCCTGGCGCGACAACGATATCGGCAAGCGGCTGATGAAAGCGATCGAGAGGTCCGAGCCGCTCCCGCCCGACGAGATGCCCGACAAGCCCAAGCGCGGGGCGCCGCTCGGCAAGGAAGGCGTGCTGGTCGCCGACCTGCTCAAGCTGCTGCTCAAGATCCGCAGCCGCGAGATCGATGTCGCCGCGCGGCTGCTGACCCGCAGCGACGAAATGGAGGCGCTCGCCGCCGGGGCGCGCGATCTGCCGGTGCTGCAGGGCTGGCGCTTCGAGGTGTTCGGCAAGGACGCGCTCGAGCTCGTCGAAGGCAAGCTCGGATTCGGCGTCGAGCAGGGCCGGCTCAAGATGACCCGCATCGAGGTGGCGGACCCCGCCGAGGCGATCGCGGCGGAGTGAGCACCTACCTCCCCACGATCAAGCAGCTCCAGTATCTCGTCGCGCTGCACGAGCACGGTCATTTCGGGCGCGCGGCCGACGCCAGCTTCGTTTCGCAATCGACCCTCTCGGCCGGGCTGCGTGAGCTCGAATCGCTGCTCGGCGTGACGCTGGTCGAGCGCAGCCGGCGGGTCGTGCGCTTCACCCCGCTCGGCGAGCAGGTGGTCGCCAAGGCGCACCGGCTCCTGCGCGAGGCGGAGGAGCTCAGCGACCTCGTCCAGGCGAGCGGCAAGCCGCTTTCGGGCGAGCTCCGGATGAGCGTCATCCCGACGATCGCCCCGTTCCTGCTACCGCGCATGCTCCCCCGACTGCGCCGCGAGCGGCCCGCATTGAAGCTGTTTCTGCGCGAAGAGACCAGCGATCACGCGGTCGAGAGCCTCCACCACGGCCGCGCCGACTGCGTGCTGCTGGCGCTGCCGTTCCCGACCGGCGAGGTCGAGACGGCACACATCGCGCGCGACCGGCTCTACGTCGCCTTTCCCAAGAACGACCCGCGCGATCCGCCCGCCGAGATCCCGCCGGCGATGATCGACCAGAACCGCCTGCTGCTGCTCGAGGATGGGCACTGCCTGCGCGAGCACGCGCTCGCCGCCTGCAACCGCCCCGACCTTCGCGCCAGCACCACGATGATCGGCACTTCGCTGCACACGCTGGTGCAGATGGTCGACAACGGCCTCGGCCTCACGATGCTGCCGCAGATGGCGATCGACGCCGGCATCCTGCACGAGACCGAAGTCGTCGCGCGCCCGCTCAAGGGGAAGGACCCGAACCGCGAGATCGCCTTGATCTGGCGTAAGAACTCCCCCCGCGGCGACGAGTTCAGGCTGCTGGCGGAGGAGCTGCGGGCGGGGTGACCGCAGGCTGGTGCTGCAACAGCAGCGCTGGCCTTGGCTCGCACCTTCCAATTTCGGTTATCGCGCGTCCAAGAAGCGGCTGATCGGCCCGACTAGCCGAGCTTGTCAATCGAGGTGCTTCAAACCCGCGCGCAGGTAGTCCCAGCCGGTCACCAGCGTGAGCGCCGCCGCGGCCCACAGGCTGGCGAGGCCGACGAGGTGGATCCACTGGTCGGCGAGCGGGCCGCAGTCGCCGCGTAGCGCGCACGGGCGGCCGTGCACCGCGCCGCCGAGGATCAGCGCGCCGAGGCTAACGAGCTGGAAGGTGGTCTTCCATTTGGCGAGCTTGGAGACGGGGATCGAGACCTTGAGCGGCCCCAGAAACTCGCGCAGGCCCGAGACGGCGATTTCGCGGACCAGGATGATCAGCCCGGCGATCACGTGCAGGTCGCCGACGTAGGGCCCCCGCATGTAGCCCTGCGCCGTGAGCACGAGAATCACCGCGGCGACCATGATCTTGTCGGCGATCGGATCGAGGAACTGGCCTAGCTTCGACACCGTCCCCTGCGCGCGCGCCAGATACCCGTCGAGATAGTCGGTGAACCCGATCACGCAGTAGAGCACGAAGCCGACGGCGTAGCCCAGCCGCCAGTCCGGCCACCACAGCAGCAGCGCGAGCAGCGGCACCGCGAGGATGCGAGAGAGCGTCAGCAGGTTGGGCAGCGTCAGCATCTGCCGGGCGCCGTAGCCGAGACCGGCCTTACGCGCAAAACCCTTGTCGCGCCCCCCCCGTCCGCCTACCTGCCCCGCCCGGAGAGACCGGCAGGGACGAGCATGACCGTTATCACGCACATGCTGCGCCGCCGGCGCTTCCTGCCGCTGTTCGTCACCCAGCTGCTCGGCGCCTTCAACGACAACCTCTACAAGACCGCGATGGTGCTGTTCGTGGTCTACAGCGTCTACAATTCCGAAGAGGCCGAGGGGATGTTCAGCGCCGTCGCCAGCGGCGTGTTCATTCTGCCGTTCTTCGTGCTGTCGGCGCTCGCCGGGCAGCTCGCCGACATGCGCGACAAGGCACGCATCATCCGCATCGTCAAAGCGGCGGAGATCGCGATCATGGCCGTCGGCGGGGCCGGCCTGCTGCTCGCCTGGCAGGGCATCGGCACGAGCACGATCGCGATTCCCCTGCTGCTGCTCGCGCTGTTCGCGATGGGGGTGCACTCGACGTTTTTCGGGCCGATCAAGTACGCGATCCTACCGCAGCACCTCAAACAGCGCGAGGTGCTCGCGGGAACCGGCCTGGTCGAGGCCGGGACCTATATCGCGATCCTGTTCGGCACGATCCTCGCCGGGTGGATCCCGGTCGAGGTTGCGGCGGTCGCGGTCGTGTTAACCGCGATCGTCGGCTACCTCGCCGGCCGGCAGGTGCCCCCGGCCCCGGCGCAGGGCGCGCTCGAGCCGCTCGATTTCCACGTCGTGCGCAGCTCGGTCGCGCTGGTGCGCAACACCAGCCATGACCGGCGGGTGTTCCTGGCGATCATGGCGATCAGCTTCTTCTGGACGATCGGCGCGGTGCTGTTCATCCAGTTCCCACCGCTCGCCAAGAACGTGCTGACCGCCAGCAAGGAAGTCGCCAGCCTGTTCCTGGTGATCTTCTCGATCGGGGTGGCGATCGGCTCGGTCTCGGTGAACGCGCTGCTGAAGGGGACGGTGTCGGCGCGCTATTCGCCGATCTCGGTGATCGCGATGGGGCTTTTCGTGCTGGCGTTCTACCTCGTGTGCCGAACCTGGGCGGGCGAATCCGACGGCACGCTGCTCGACGTCGGCGAATTCGTCGCCCATCCCGGAGCGCTGCCGCTGCTCCTCAGCCTGCTCGGCATCGCCATCTCCGGCGGCATGTTCGTGGTCCCGCTCTACGCGTTCCTGACGACATTCGTGCCCAAGACCCAGACCGCGCGGACCATCGCCGCGAACAACATCGTCAATTCGGGCGCGATGGTGGCGGGCTCGCTGCTGGCCACCGGCCTGAGCGCGGTCGGCCTGGCGATCGTGCATCACCTGCTGCTGACGGCGGCGATGTGCCTGGTCTCGGCGTGGCTGGGGCTCCTGCTGCTGCGCGCCGAACGCGCGGCGGAGGCGAGCTAGACGATGAACACCGCGACCGCCGCGAGGCAGGCGAAGTAGGCGCCCGCGAAGCCGTAGACGTCGTCGCGGGTGAGCGCCCAAGAAGGCCGCTCGATCGACACGCGCTCGCCGCGGCGGACATGAGGCGGCAAGGAAGCCCTGAACGGATGCCGGGCCTGTTCGTCGGTGAGCACAAGGGAGCGTCGCATGGCGAAGGTCTTAACCGCATGGAAACCATCGCGCTCCCCGGATTTGTGCGCCTGTCGCGCCGTGGGACGTTAAGCCTGTCGGTTGACTATGCCGGCGCGCGCTCCGCCATCCGCAGGATCTCGTCCCACTCGCCCGCGCTCAGTTCGCTGACCGACAGCCGCGAGTACCGGACCAGCTCGCTTTCGGCGAGCCGCGGGTTGGCCTTGATCTCGGCCAGCGACACCGGGCGCGGCAGCTCCTTTTCGGGCACCACCTTCACCGCAACCCATTTGCCGGTCGGGTCGGATGGATCGGGAAAACCGCTCGCGCTGATCCGGACGATGCCGACGATCTCCTTGCCGATATTCGAGTGATAGAAAAACGCGCGGTCGCCGACTTCCATCGCGGAGAGGTTGTTGCGCGCGCGGAAGTTGCGCACCCCGTCCCAGGTGCCCTCGCCTTCCGCCAGCAAGTGGGCCCAGCCATAAACGTCGGGCTCGGATTTCATCAGCCAGGTGCGTGCCACTTTGCCTCCCGTCGGTCAGTGGGCGCGGAAAGGCCGCTTTAACCCAATTTTCAGCCTCATAGGCGATGAGATGCGCTGCGTGAACACAGCAGGGGGCCGGAGTGGCGGGCGGCGACGACATTCCCGGTATCGGAGCGAACCCCCTGGGGCGCGCCGAACGCGATCTGGTCGCGCTCGGCATCGCCATCGCCGCGATCGTCCTGTTCGTGGCCACGGGCGGCATGGTCGTGCCGCAAGCCGTGCGCTCGGCAATGGGGCTCGGCGCGGCTCCCGACCCGCTGCTCGTCAGCGTACTGCTGCTCAACATCGCGCTCGTGATCTTCGGCTGGCGCCGCTATGTCGAGCTTACCGGAGAGATCGCCGAGCGGCGTAAGGCCGAGGAACGCGCGCGACGCCTCGCCGAAATCGACCCGCTCACCGGCAGCCTCAACCGCCGCAGCGTGGGGCCCGCCACCGACGATCTGCTCGCGCAGGCCACAGCCGCCGGGCGCGCGGTCGCGTTCGTCGTGATCGACCTCGACAACTTCAAATCGGTCAACGATCTCAACGGTCATGCCGCGGGCGACGCCCTTCTGGTGGAAGTCGCGGGGCGGATTCGCGCGGCGCTGCCGAGCGATGCGGTGCTCGCCCGGCTGGGGGGAGACGAGTTCGCCTGTGTCGTGCCGTACGATGCGCGCTCGCCCGACCGTGTGGACCAGCTCGCCAGCCTGCTCATCGAGCGGGTCGCGCAGCCCATCGAGCACGACGGGCTCTCGCTCGAGGTGTCGGTGTCCATCGGGCTGAGCGCCAACCTGCTCCACACCGGCCAGATCGACCCGAGCGCCGACGCGCACGCGCTGATCCACCGGGCCGACATCGCGATGTTCCATGCGAAGAAAAAGGGCCGAAGCCGCTACTTCTGGTTCGAACCGTCGATGGAAAGGGAACTGCGCCTGCGCAGCGAGCTCGAGACCGGCATCCGCCGCGGCATCGCCCGCGGCGAGTTCGTGCCGTACTACGAGCAGCAGATCGACCTCGACACCGGCGAGATCACCGGGTTCGAGATGCTCGCACGCTGGCAATCGCCCGCGCTGGGCCTCGTCAGCCCCGACGTGTTCATTCCGATCGCCGAGGACATCGGTGTGATCGCCGACCTCAGCGAATCGCTGATCGACCGGGCGCTCGCCGATGCGCGCGAGTGGGACCCGCGCCTGTCGCTGTCGGTCAACATCTCGCCGGTCCAGCTGCGCGATCCGTGGTTCGCGCAGAAAATCCTCCGCCTGCTGGTGAAACACAACTTCCCGCCGCAGCGGCTCGACATCGAGATCACCGAGAGCTGCCTGCACGAGAACGTCGGCGCGGTGCGGTCGATCATCACCAGCTTACGCAACCAGGGGGTGACCATCAGCCTCGACGATTTCGGGACCGGCTTCTCGAGCCTCGCGCAGCTCCGCACGCTGCCGTTCGACCGGCTCAAAATCGACCGCAGCTTCGTGTCGGAAATCGGCGAGGTGGCCGACAGCGACAAGCTGGTGCGGGCGATCGTGTCGCTCGGCGACGGGCTCGACCTGCCGATCACCGCCGAAGGCATCGAAGACCCCCAGGTGCTCGAACGGCTGCGCACGATGGGCCGGCTCAAGGGCCAGGGTTACTACTACGGCCGCCCCGAGGCGATCGACGAGGTGCGCGCGCGGCTGGCGGCGGCCGGGTTGCTCGTCAGCGCCGAGCCGGCGCACGACGGCGCCGAGGCCGCACCGGCCGACCACATT
>JBHWTG010000056.1:0-8427 GCA_043427735.1 Tsuneonella sp.
AACTGGCCGCAAGCGCGGCGGCGAAAGCGTCGCGGCCGGGCGGCGGGCCGAGCGACGCGAGCGCGATCGTCTCGCGCCCGTCGACCAGCGGCGCCGCGGCGAGGTTGACGCCGATCCCGACCACCACCGCATCGCCCTCGCGCTCGAGCAGGATGCCGGCGAGCTTCGCGCGGCCGATCAGCAGATCGTTCGGCCATTTGAGCGACAGCGGCGACGGATCGGCCAGCAGCGGCGACACGGTATCGTAGAGGGCGAGCCCCGCAACCAGCGCGAGCGTGGGCGTCGGCGGGTCCCCGGGCCCCGACCGCACCACGGTTGAACCCATGAAATTGCCCGCGCCGCCCGACCAGGCGCGACCCTGGCGCCCCCGCCCGGCGGTCTGGCGGTCGGCGACCAGCCAGTCGCCTTCGCCCACCCGCTCGCCCGCGCGCACGGCGGCGGCGAGATCGGCGTTGGTCGAGCCGGTCTCGGCGACGACGGTGATTGTCGGCGCGGTCAAGCGGCCAGGAACAGCGCGGCCGCAGCAGCGTCGGACAGCTCGCCGAGCCAGCTGGTGAGCAGGTAGCCGAGCGGCGAGATGAACGCCGTGGCGACAATCAGCAACGCCCAGTGGGCCCAGTCGTTGCGGCCCCGCACCCGGTCCGAAGGCTCGTCGAAGAACATCACCTTGCCGACCTTGATGTAGTAATACGCACCGATCACGCTGGCGGCGATAGCGAGCGCGGCGAGCGGGACCATGTCGGCCGCGACCGCCGCCTGGAACACCACCAGCTTGGCCCAGAAGCCGAACAGCGGCGGGATCCCGGCGAGGCTGAACATCAGCAGCAGGATCGCCCAGGCGATCGCCGGCCGGGTGCGGCTGAGGCCAGAGATGTCGGCGAACGTCTCGAGCTGGTTGCCCTCGGCGTCGCGCAGCATGAGCACCGCGACGAAGCTGCCGACCGTCATCGCGACGTAGATCGCCATGTACGTCAGCATCGCGCTCGCGCCCCCCTGCGTCGCTGTGGCGAGGCCGACAAGGATGAAGCCGACGTTGTTGATCGCCGAATAGGCGAGCAGTCGCTTGAGGTTGTCCTGCCCGATCGCGCCCAGCGCGCCGACGACGATCGAGGCGAGCGCGGCGAACACCACCACCTGGCGCCACGCCTCGTGCTGGTTGCCGAACGCGTCGAACGCGACGCGCATCAGCAGCGCGACCGCGGCGACCTTGACGCTGGTGGCGAAGAACATCGTCACCGGGGTGGGCGCGCCCTCGTAGACGTCTGGAGTCCACATGTGGAACGGCACTGCGGCGATCTTGAACGCCAGCCCCGCGAGCACGAAGATCACCCCGAACAGCGCCCCGGTGCCGAGATCTCCGCCAAGCGCGGCGCGGATGCCGGCGAAGCTGGTGGTGCCGGTGAAGCCGTACGTCAGGCTCATGCCGTAGAGCAGGATGCCGCTGGCGAGCGCGCCGAGGACGAAGTATTTGAGGCCCGCTTCCGCCGAGCGGCCGTCGACCCGCAGGAACGCGGCGAGCACGTAGGCCGCCAAGCTGTTCATCTCGAGCCCGATATAGAGCGTCATCAGGTCGCCGGCAGAGACCATGATGCTGGTCCCGAGCACGGCAAACACGATCAGCACCGGATATTCGGCCCGCATCGCGGCGAAGCGCTCGAAAAAGCGTGGCGCGATCATCAGGCAGGCCGCGGCAGCGGCGTAGATCAGCAGCTTGGCGAAAGCGGCAAAGGCATCGGCGCGCACCTGGCCGAAGAAGGCGCTCGCCTCCGCCCCCATCGCACCGCTGCAGAGCACCGGCGCGGTGAGCGCGGCGGCAGCCGCAATCACGGCGACCGCGGCGATCGAGATCGGGCGGGCCGCCTTGTCGCCGAGCCACGCGGCGGCGAGCAGCAGCAGCAGGCCGCCGATGCTGAGAACCAGCTCGGGCGCGACGAGGCGGAGCGACTGGGTGAGGTCCATCAGTGCGCCTCCCCGGTTCCCGCTGGAACTTCCGGCGCCGGCGGCGCGCCGTGCTCTCGGGACGCTTCCATCATCTCTTCGCCGCTCAGCGTATGCACGCGATTCTCATTGCCGTGCGCGAGCGAGTTGGCGGCCTCGGTCCGCACCTGCTCAGGCCGCGCTTCCGCGAGTCGGCTGTCCCCTTCGGGCGCGGCGCGGGCGAGGCGCGCGTCGAGCGCGGCGATGTCCTTGCGCATCGGCGCAAGAAAGCTTTCGGGATAAACCCCCATCCACAGCACCGCGATGGCCAGCGGACCGAGCATTAGCCACTCGCGGGCGCTCAAATCCTTCATCGCCGCCGCATCCGCGTTGCGCTGCACGCCGAACGCCACGCGCCAGTAGAGATAGAGCATGTAGGCCGCGCCGAGGATGATGCCGGTGGTGCAAACGAGCGTGACCCAGGTCGAAACCTGGTAGATGCCCGCCAGCGCGAGGAACTCGCCGACGAAGTTGCTGGTGCCCGGAAGGCCGATGCTGGCCATCGTGAACAGCATGAACAGCAGCGCGTAGCGCGGCATGTTGATCGAGAGGCCGCCGTAGCGGTCGATCTCGCGCGTGTGCAGCCGGTCGTAGATCACCCCCACGCACAGGAACAGCGCGCCCGACACGAGCCCGTGGCCGAGCATGACCATCATCCCGCCTTCGAGCCCCTGCACGTTGAACGCGAACAGCCCGACGGTGACGATCGCCATGTGCGCCACGCTCGAATAGGCGATGAGCTTCTTCATGTCGTGCTGGACCAGCGCGATCAGCGAGGTGACCACCACCGCGATCATGCTCAGCCAGAACACCAGCCAGGCGAACTGCGCGCTCGCTTCGGGGAACATCGGCAGGCTGAAGCGGAGGAACCCGTAGCCGCCCATCTTGAGCAGCACGCCGGCGAGGATCACCGACCCGGCGGTGGGCGCCTGGACGTGCGCGTCGGGCAGCCAGGTGTGCACCGGCCACATCGGCATCTTGACCGCGAAGCTGGCGAAGAACGCGAGCCACAGCCAGGTTTGCGCCTCGGGAGCGAAATCGTACTGCATCAGCGTGGGGATGTCGGTCGTGCCGGCCTCGCCGATCATCCACAGCATCGCCACCAGCATCAGCACCGAGCCGAGCAGCGTATAGAGGAAGAACTTGTAGCTGGCGTAGATGCGGTCCTTGCCGCCCCAGATGCCGATGATCAGGTACATCGGGATGAGGCCGGCCTCGAAGAAAATATAGAACAGCAGGATGTCCTGCGCCGCGAACACGCCGATCATCAGCGTTTCCATGAACAGGAACGCCGCCATGTACTCCCCGACGCGGGCCTCGATGCTGTCCCAGCTCGCAAGGATGCAGATCGGCATCAGGAACACGCTGAGGACGATCAGCAGCAGCGCGATCCCGTCGATCCCCAGCGCGTAGCTGAAGCCGGCGAACAGCGGCGCTTTCTCGACGAACTGCCACTGAGCCCCGCCGATGTCGTAGCTCGCCCACAGCGCGATACCGAGCGCGAGATCGATCAGCGTCGCTGCCAGCGCGAGCGCGCGCGCGGCCTTCGCGTCGAGGAAGAAGCAGGCCAGTCCTGCCACCAGCGGGACGGCAAGCATCAGCGAAAGGATCGGCACCCCATCCATCACAGCAGTATCCAGGTGACCGCGGCGACGAGGCCGATCAGCATCCACAGCGCGTAGGTATTGAGAAGGCCGGACTGGAAGCGCTTCGCCCCGGCCGAACCCAGCGCCACCACCCGCGCCGCGCCGTCGGGGCCGAAGCGGTCGATCGTGCCCTTGTCGATCCAGTTCCAGAACTTGTCGCCCAGCCAGAACGACGGGCGCACGAACAGGAAATTGTAGAGCTCGTCGAAGTACCACTTGTTGAACAGGAAGCGGTAGATCGGGCCGAGCTGGTTCGCCGCGCGCTCCGGCAGGCCGGGATCGCGCAGGTAGGCAAGCCAGGCGATGGCGAGGCCGATCAGCATCACCACGGTCGCGGTCAGCTTCACCCACAGCGGCACGGCGTGCATCGCGTGCATCAGGTCGGCGTTGTAGAAGATCGAGCCCTGCCAGAAGCCGGCGTCGTCGAGGAAGGCGTGGCTGAACAGCCAGCCCGCGAACACCGCCCCGAGCGACAGCACGCCGAGCGGGATCAGCATCGACAGCGGGCTCTCGTGCGGGTGGTAGCCGGCGGTGCCATCGCCGTGATCGGGATCGGGCACCCGGTGCGCGACGTCGTGCCCGGCGTGCTCCTGCGCCGGCGGGTTGTCCCCCGCAACGTGGCCGTGCGGGTCGTCCTTGCCGTGCCCGTGGCCATGCGCGTCGTGCACCGCGTGCTGGATGTGCTCGCTCGCCGCCCAGCGAGGCTTGCCGAAGAAGGTGAGGAACATCAGCCGCCACGAATAGAAGCTTGTCAGCAGCGCGGCGAAGGCTCCGAGCCAGAAGGCGAAGTGCGCCATTTCGGTCCCGCGGCCCCACGCCGCCTCGAGGATCGCGTCCTTCGAGTGGAAGCCGGCAAAGCCGGCGTGCAGCCAGTAGATGCCGACCCCGGTGATCGCCAGCGTGCCCGCCATCATCGCCCAGAACGTCAGCGGGATATGCCGCCGCAGCGCGCCGTAGTAGCGCATGTCCTGCTCGTGGTGCATCGCGTGAATCACGCTGCCCGCGCCGAGGAACAGCAGCGCCTTGAAGAAGGCGTGGGTGAACAGGTGGAACATCGCCGCGCCGTACGCACCGACGCCCGCGGCGAAGAACATGTATCCGAGCTGCGAGCAGGTCGAATAGGCGATGACGCGCTTGATGTCCCACTGGGTGGTGCCGACGGTTGCCGCGAACAGGCAGGTCGCCGCGCCGATGAAGGTCACGAACGCCAGCGCGACCGGCGCGGTCTCGAACATCGGCGAGAGGCGGCAGACCATGAACACGCCCGCGGTCACCATCGTTGCCGCGTGGATCAGCGCGGAGACCGGGGTCGGGCCCTCCATCGCGTCGGGCAACCAGGTGTGCAGGCCGAGCTGCGCGGACTTGCCCATCGCGCCGATGAACAGCAGGATGCACAGCACGTCCATCGTGTCGACGCGGTAGCCGAGGAAGCCGATGGTGCTGCCTGCCATGCCCGGCGCGGCGGCGAGGATTTCGGGAATCGACACGGTGCCGAACACCAGGAAGGTGCCGAAGATGCCGAGCATGAAGCCGAGGTCGCCGACCCGGTTGACCACGAACGCCTTGATCGCGGCCGCGTTGGCGCTCGGCTTCCTGAACCAGAAGCCGATCAGCAGATAACTGGCGAGGCCCACTCCTTCCCAGCCGAAGAACATCTGGACGAGGTTGTCGGCGGTCACCAGCATCAGCATGGCGAAGGTGAACAGGCTGAGGTAGGCGAAGAACCGCGGCTGGTCGGGGTCTTCCGCCATGTAGCCCCAGCTGTAGAGGTGCACGAGCGCGGAGACGGTGGTGATCACCACCAGCATCACCGCGGTCAGCGCATCGACCCGCAGCGCCCAGTCGAATGTCAGGTCGCCCGATTGCACCCACTGGAGCACCGGAACCACGCTCGCCTCGGCAGTCCCGTTGACGAAGCCGAGGAAGATCGGCCAGCTCAGCGCACACGCGAGGAACAGCGCGCCGGTGGTGAGCGACTTGACCACTGTGGAGCCGAGCGCACGGTTGCCGAGCCCGCCGACGATCGCGGCGACGAGCGGCGCGAACACGATGAAGAGGATCGGATGCATCACATCCACGTCCGCTCATCCTGAGCCTGTCGAAGGATGCTTCCCGAGCGCCAGCGTGCTTCGACAGGCTCAGCACGAGCGGGGGTGGGATATATCACCGGGATTACCCCTTCAGCCGGTCGACGCTGTCGACCGCGATGGTGCCGCGGCTGCGGAAGTAGATCACCAGGATCGCCAGCCCGATCGCCGCCTCGCCCGCGGCGACCGTCAGCACGAACATCGCGAAAACCTGCCCGGTCAGGTCGCCGAGGTAGGCGCTGAAGGCGATGAGATTGATGTTCACCGAGAGCAGGATCAGCTCGATCGCCATCAGGATGACGATCACGTTCTTCCGGTTGAGGAAGATACCGAGGACCCCCAGCACGAACAGGATCGTGCCGACGACGATGTAGTGTTCGAGCCCGATCATGCGCGCAGCACTCCGCTGCTCCGCTCGCCCTGAGCCGGTCGCAGGATCACAGCTGCACCCCCTGCCCCACCGCGGGCTTCACGTTGCGGGTGGCATCCTGCGGGCGGCGGCGAATCTGCCTGGAGATGTCCTGCGGCCGCGTGTCCTTGCGGGTGCGGTGAGTGAGCACGACCGCGCCGATCATCGCGACGAGCAGGATGATCCCCGCGCTTTCGAACAGGAACAGGTAGCGCCCGTAGAGCAGCTCGCCGATCGCGGCGATGTTGCTCTCGGCCATCGGCGCGGGCAATTCGCGGCCGGCCGGTGCGAGCTCGAGCGATCCGGCGCGCCAGGCGCCGATGCCGAAGATCAGCTCCGCCAGCAGCACCAGCGCGACGAGCATCCCGAGCGGAAAGTTGCGCACGAACCCCGCGCGCAACGACGCGAAGTCGATGTCGAGCATCATCACCACGAACAGGAACAGCACCGCGACCGCGCCGACATAGACGATCACCAGCAGCATCGCGATGAACTCGGCCCCCGCGAGCACCATCAGGCCGGCCGCGTTAAAGAACGCCACGATCAGCCACAGCACCGAATGCACGGGGTTGCGCGCGAGGATCACGAGCACCGCCGAGGCGATCATCAGGCCGGCGAACATATAGAAGGCGATAGTCTGGATCATGCGTCGGCGCGGCCCCTATCGGTAGGGCGCATCGGCTTCAAGGTTCGCGGCGAGCGCCCGCTCCCACTTGTCCCCGTTGGCCAGCAGTTTCGCCTTGTCGTAGAGCAGCTCCTCGCGCGTCTCGGTGGAGAACTCGAGGTTCGGCCCCTCGACGATCGCATCGACCGGGCAGGCTTCCTGGCAGAAGCCGCAATAGATGCATTTGGTCATGTCGATGTCGTAGCGGGTGGTGCGGCGGCTGCCGTCCTCGCGCGGTTCGGCCTCGATGGTGATCGCCTGCGCCGGGCACACCGCCTCGCACAGCTTGCACGCGATACAGCGCTCCTCGCCGTTGGGATAGCGGCGCAGCGCATGCTCGCCGCGAAAACGCGGGCTGAGCGGGTTTTTCTCGAACGGGTAGTTGATCGTCGCCTTGGGCTTGAAGAAATACCGGAGCGTCAAGGCGTGCGCCTTCACGAACTCCCACAGGGTGAACGATTTGATCAGGTGGGCGACGGTCATCCGTACCTCGTCAGCATCAGCCAGCCGGACACCAGCACCACGAACAGCAGCGAGATCGGCAGGAATACTTTCCACCCCAACCGCATGAGTTGGTCATACCGGTAGCGCGGCACGGTTGCCTTCACCCAGCTGAAGATGAAGAAGAAAAAGAAGATCTTGAGGCACAGCCAGACGAAACCGGGCACCGCGTAGAGCGGCTCCCATTCGAGCGGGGGCAACCAGCCGCCGAAGAACAGGATCGCATTGAGCGCGCACATCAGCAGCACGTTGGCGTATTCGCCGAGCCAGTAGAGCGCGAAGCTCATCGAGCTGTATTCGGTCTGGAATCCAGCGACGAGCTCGCTCTCGGCCTCGGTCAGGTCGAACGGCGCGCGCGCGGTCTCGGCCATGCTCGAGATGAGGAACATGACCCACATCGGGAACAGCAGCACGTTGAACCAGTAGCCGTTGACCACCCCGAACCCGTGTCCGCGCTGCGCTTCGACGATGCCGTTCATGTTGAAGGTGGCCGCATAGAGCACGACGCAGATCAGGATGAAACCGATCGACACTTCGTAAGAAATCATCTGAGCAGCGGCGCGCATCGCGCTGAAAAACGGGTATTTCGAGTTGGAGGCCCAGCCGGCGATGACCACCCCGTAAACCCCCAGGCTGCTGATCGCGAGCACGTAGAGCAGGCCGACGTTGATGTCCGCCAGCACCGCGCCGGAATTGAACGGGATCACCGCCCAGGCCATCAGCGCGACCGTAAAGGTGATGATCGGCGCGATCAGGAACAGGCCCTTGTTGGCGGCCGAAGGAATGATGGTTTCCTGCAGGAAAACCTTCAGCCCGTCGGCGAAGCTCTGCAGCAGGCCGAACGGCCCGACCACGTTGGGCCCGCGCCGCAGCGCCATCGCCGCCCAGATCTTGCGGTCGGCATAGATGATCATCGCCACCGCCAGCATCAGCGGCAGCGCGATGAGCAGGATGCCGGCGATTGTCGCGGCGAACCATGCCCACTCGTAGGTCATGCCCCAGGATTGGAAGAGGGAGGTCATGATCCCGGCGCTCGAATTTCGTCGCCCCGGACTTGATCCGGGGCTCGGCTCCCTTCTCCGGCGCTGCGGTCGTTCGAACCGTCGCAGAAGAAAAGCCTGGCCCCGGCTTTCGCCGGGAGAC
>JBHWTG010000057.1:0-7065 GCA_043427735.1 Tsuneonella sp.
TCTCTCGCGGGGCGCCCTCGCTCGGTTCGAACCGGGTCGGCACGGGCTCCTCCTCGTGCTCGGCACGCCGCCCCAGCACCGAATAGAGCCGCAGGCCGAGGAAGGCCGCGATCATGGCAAGGATGACGATCTGCAGTATCACCGGTTCGATCTCGTTTGCATCCGCTCGGGGCCGGGCGCAGCCGGCCGGTTTCAACCGTGCCCTAGATAGGAGGTAATTACAAACGAACAACGCATGAACCGGGCGATCGGGTGCGCCGTTGCGGCAGCTTGCGCGGGGTGCTAGGCGCGCCCGCGTTCCCGCGCGGCCAGCTCCGCGCCAACCAGCAGGATACCCGATCATCATGGCCGACGAAGGCGACGTGCTCACCGACCTCAATCTCGACCCCGCCGCCGGCGCCAACGGCGCCGACAACCAGCCGGTCGCCGGGATCATCTCGCAGTATGTCAAGGACCTCTCGGTCGAGAATCCCAACGCGCCGGCCTGCTTCCAGTGGCAGGGCGCGCCCAACATCGACCTGCAGTTCAACATCGCCGCCGAGCCGGTCAACGACGAGATTCACGAGGTCGAGCTCAAGATCAAGCTCACCGCCAAGGCCGACGAGGGCGATCTCTACCTCGTCGAGCTAGCCTATTGCGGGCTCATCGGCCTGCGCAACCTGCCCGACGAGCACGCCCACGCGTTCCTTTACGCCGAGGCGCCGCGGATCCTGTTCCCGTTCGCCCGCCGGGTGATCGCCGACGCCACGCGCGATCTCGGCTTCCAGCCGATGATGATCGACCCGATCGACTTCAACGGGCTCTATCTCCAGCAGCTTCAGCGGCGCGCCGAATCCGAGGGCGCGCAGGGCGGCGAGGTCCCCCCTGCGGCGGGCCAGGCCTAGGCCCGGGGCCGGGCGCAGACCGGCTGGTGCTGGGCTTGGCGAAGCACCCCGGCGCGGTGCGAATGCCCCTCGCCAGTCTCGGGGCGAGCCGGCCTAAGTCAGCGGACAAGCCGCGCTCGTGAGCACGCTCGTCCGCAATGTCGGCACGATCGGCGGGTTGACCGCGGCCAGCCGGGTATTCGGACTCGTGCGCGACATGCTGCTCGCGCGGGCGCTCGGGGCGGGCGGCGTGGCGGACGCCTGGCAGCTCGCGTTCCAGCTGCCCAACATCTTCCGCCGCCTGTTCGCCGAGGGCGCGTTCGCCAGCGCGTTCGTGCCGCTGTTCAACCGCCGGATGGCCGGGAGCGAAGAGATCGGCGAGGCGCGGCGGTTCGCCGAGGAGGTGCTGGCGTTCCTGGTCCCGGTGCTGATCGTGTTCGGCGCGCTCGCGCTGATCGCGATGCCGTGGATCGCCGGGCTGTTCGCCAACGAAGGGATGGACCGCGATCCGGCGCTGTTCGACCTGGCGGTGCTGATGGCGCGGATCACCTTTCCCTATCTCGCCTTCATGAGCCTGGCGACGCTGTTCGCGGGTATCCTCAACAGCCTGTCGCGGTTCGCCGCCGCCGCGGCCGCGCCGATCATGCTGAACCTGTGCATGATCACCGCGCTGGTCCTGGGGATGACGCAGGGCGGCCCCGACGCGCAACGCCAGACCGGCTTCTACCTGGCGATCGCGGTCACCGTTTCGGGCCTGCTGCAGCTGCTCTGGCTGTGGGCCTGGGCGCGGCGGGCGGGGTTCCGCATGGCGCTGCGGCGCCCGCGCGTGACTCGCGGGGTGAAGGAGTTGGGCATTCTCATCCTCCCGGCGGTGCTCGGGGCGGGAGTCTATCAGATCAGCCGGTTCATCGACTTGTTCTTCCTCTCGACCCTGCCCGACGGATCGTACACGTTTCTCGCCATGGCCGACCGGCTGAACCAGCTGCCGCTGGGGATCATCGGCATCGCGCTCGGCACCGCGATCCTCCCCTCGCTGTCGCGTCACATCGCCGGCGAGGAGCACGACCACGCCGAGCGGTTGCAATCGAACGCGGTCGAGCTGGCGCTGCTGCTGACGCTGCCCGCGGCGGTCGCGCTGTTCGTTACCGGCAGCGCCTTCACCCGCGCGTTCTACACCGGCCTCGCGTTCACCACGGCCGACGCGCTCGCCACCGGCGCGGTGGTCTCGGCGCTGGTGATCGGCCTGCCCGCCTACGTCATGATCAAGGTGCTGGTGCCCAATTTCTTCGCCCGCCACGATACCCGCACCCCGGTCATCACCGCCGCGGCGGCGCTGGCGGTCAACGTCGGGCTCAACTTCGTGCTGGTGCCGCGGCTGGGGGTCACCGGCCTGGCGCTCGCGGGCTCGCTCGCCGCGTGGATCAACACCGCGCTGCTCTATGCCATCCTCGCGCGCAAGGGTCACTTCCGGCTGACCGCGCGCAGCATGGGCCGCATCGCGCGGATCGCGCTGGCCGCGCTGGCGATGGGCGCGGTGCTGTGGTTCGCCGTGCCCCTGGGAAGCGCGTGGTACGCGGGCGGCGCGATCGAGCGGGCGGTTTCGATCGGCGCGCTTGTGCTGCTCGGGAGCACGGTCTACTTCGCCGCTGCCGCGCTGCTCGGGGTGATCGACCGGCAGACGGTCGCCCAGCTCCGCCGGCGCCCCGGGTAGGGCATACGAAAGGTCCGCAGGCCATTTCCATGCGCGTCGTTTCCGGCATCCAGCCCACGGGCAACCTCCATCTCGGCAACTATCTCGGCGCGATCCGCAACTGGGTGCGGATGCAGGACGCGCTCCAGCCGGGCCGCGGCGCTCAAGTACCCGAAGGCGATAGCGCAGCCAGGAATCAATGCCTGTTCTTCCTCGCCGATCTCCATGCGATCTCGCAGCCGCACGATCCGGCCGAGCTGAAGCGCGCGACGCTCGAGATGGCCGCCGCGCTCGTCGCTTGCGGCATCGATCCGGCGCGCTCGGTGCTGTTCAACCAGGCGCAGGTCCCCGCGCACGCCGAGCTGCAGTGGCTGCTCGCCGGCACCGCCCGGATGGGCTGGCTCAATCGGATGACCCAGTGGAAGGACAAGGCCGGCAAGAACCGCGAGGGGCAGTCGGTCGCGCTGTTCACCTACCCGGTGCTGCAGGCGGCCGACGTGCTGCTCTATCAGGCCACCCACGTGCCGGTGGGCGACGACCAGAAGCAGCACCTCGAGCTCGCGCGCGATATCGCGCAGAAGTTCAACACGGATTTCGGCCCGACGTTTGTGCTGCCCGAGCCGATCGTGCCGCCCGAGGCCGCGCGGATCATGTCCCTGCGCGACGGCAGCGCCAAGATGAGCAAGTCCGACCCCAGCGACATGAGCCGGATCAACCTCGTCGACGACGCCGATCTGGTGATGCAGAAAGTCCGCAAGGCGCGGACCGACGCCGAACCCCTGCCGAGCGAGGCCGCCGGGCTCGCGGCCCGGCCAGAGGCGCTCAACCTGGTCACCATCTACGGCGCGCTGGCGGGTGAGCCGGTCGATAATGTCCTCACCCGGTTCGGAGGGCAGGGGTTCGGCGCGTTCAAGCCCGCGCTGGGCGAGCTGTTGGTCGAAACGCTGCGGCCGATCTCCGCGCGATTTCGCGCGCTGCTCGCCGACCGCGAGGCGCTCGACGCCATCCTCGCGCGCGGAGCTGCGCGGGCGCGCGAGATCGGCGCGCCGACGCTCGCCGCCGCGTACACGGCGATGGGGCTGGTGCGCTAGCTGGCATAACTATTACTAGGTTGGCCATTCAAACACGGTTCACCGCGAATCCTTTACAGCTCGCCGCACAGGTGACAGCTTGCGTTCGCTCACGCGGCGCGCCGAGCATCGTCCCCTCAGAACACGAAGGGTTCCGCACGATGTCCATCCTGACCGACTGGGGTCGCACGCTCAAGCTCCTCGCCGCGCCGCTCGCGCTCGGTGCGCTGGCCGCCTGCGCGACCCCGTTCAACGCCAATGTCCAGCGCTTCCAGAGCGCGCTCCCGGCGCCGCAGGGCCAGACCTTCACGGTGGTTGCCGACGATCCCTCGCTCGCCGGCGGGCTCGAGTTCCGGCAGTATGCCAACTACGTCGCCGACCGCATGGCCTCGCTCGGCTATCGCCCGGTCAACAGCACCGACAGCGCCGACCTCATCGTGCGATTCGACTACGGCATCGACAAGGGCCGCGAGCGGATCCGCCGGACGGGCTTCCGCGACCCGTTCTACGATCCCTGGTTCGGCTACAGCCGGCTCGGTTACAGCCGCTTCGGTTATCCTTACCGCAGCCGCTACTGGGGCCCCAGCTACTACGGCCGCTACGGCTACGGCCGCCCGTGGAGCTATGGGTTCTACGATCCGTTCTTCGAGGGCGGGATCGACGTGCAGACGATCTACACCAGCGGGATCGAGCTGAAGATCGACAGCCGCGGCGGCCAGCGCCTGTTCGAGGGCAAGGCCGAGGCGCTGTCGACCTCGAACCGGCTCGGCTACCTCGTGCCGAACCTGGTGGAGGCGATGTTCACCGACTTCCCCGGGCGCTCGGGCGAAACGGTGCGCATCTCGGTCGCGCCGGAGAACCAGCCCGTCCAGCGCTACCCGCGCCGCTGATCGCCGGGGCGGCAAAGACCACGGGCGGGCCCGCAGCAGCGCGGCCCGCCCGTTTTTTCGTCACAGCGCCAGCGGTCCGGCGGCAGAGCCCGTCCGGTCGATTGCATATGTCACGTGACGCACCGGCGTCCCTTTGTAGTCACTGTCCTCCACCAGCTCGATAAGTCGCCCGCCAATCGCTTCGATCGCCCTGCGAGAGCGGATGTTGGTCGTCCCGATACGAAACAACACGCGCGGGAAATCGGCGAGCGCGTGGGCGAGCATAAGCCGTTTCATTTCCGAATTGAGCCCGGTGCCCCAGCACTCGCGGGCAAGGAACGTCCAGCCGATCTCCATCTCGTCCGATTTGATTGGAGAGATGCGAAATTGCGAACTGCCGACCGGCTTGCCGTCGGCCTTGCGGATCGCCACCAGCGCACCGCGATGCGCCAGCGCCTCATCGAAGAATGCGCGGAACACCGGTTCCTGCCAACGGTCGTTCGCGGGATGTTGTTGCCAGAGCATTGGGTCCGCGGCGACCGCGTAAAGTGCGTCCCAGTCCTCGGGACGCAACGGTCTTAGAGACAACCGCTCGCTTTCGAGGATCGGCTGGCGATCCAACCGCTAGCCCGCGACGGCGCGCAGCGCGGCGACGAAGGCACCGATGTTGCTGGGCGTGAGACCGGCGACGTTGATCCGCCCCGAGCCCGCCATGTAGATGCCGTGCTCCTCGCGCAGCCGCGCGATCTGCTCCTTGCCCAGCGCCAGCATCGAGAACAGCCCGTGCTGGCGCGCGAGCGGCGCGAGGTCGACCGCGCCGATGCGCCCCGCCGCAGCGAGCTCGTCGCGTACCGCGCGCATGCGCGCGCGCATCGCGTCGATTTCATCGAGCCACTGCGCGGTGAGCGCGGCATCCGCCAGCACCAGCCGCACCGCCGCCGCGCCGTGATCGGGCGGCATCGACCAGTTCGCCCGGGCGAGCGCGGCCGCGTTCGACATGATCGCCGGCAGCTGCCCGCTCTCGGCGGCGAGCGCGTAGAACGCCCCCACCCGGTCGCGGTAGAGGCCGAAGTTCTTGTCGCAGCTGTAGGCGACGAGCGCCTCGGGCACGCGCGCGAGCACCGCGCGCAGCCCCGTCGCATCCTTCTCCATCCCCCGGCCCAGCCCCTGGTAGGCGAGATCGACGATCGGCAGCGCCTTGCTGGCCGCGAAAGCCTGCGCGATCGCCGCCCACTGCGCGGCGTCGTAATCGATCCCGGTGGGGTTGTGACAGCACCCGTGGAGCAGCACCGCCTCGCCAGCCCCCGCCGCCGCGATCGCGGTCAGCACCGCGTCGAGATCGGCGGTGCCGTCGGGACGAGCGTGGTCGAAGGGCGCGAGTTCGAGCCCGAGATCGGCGAGGATCTGCGCATGGTTGGGCCAGCTCGGCACGCCCATGTGCACGCGGGTGATCCCTGCCGCCTTGGCAATCGCGCTCGCCAGCCGCACCGCGCCCGTGCCGCCGGGGGTCTGCATCCCCTCCAGCCGCCCACCCAGCGCCGGATCGGCCGCGCCGAACACGTACGGCATCAGCGCGCGAACGAACTCCAGGTCGCCCTCGGGACCGAGGTAAGCCTTGCTGTCCTGCTCCTCGACCAGCTTCGCCTCGGCCGCCTTGATCGCGGCGAACACCGGCGTGCTCCCCTCGCCGGTGCGATAGACCCCCACGCCGAGGTCGATCTTGTCGGGCCGCGGATCGGCCTTGTGGAGCTTGATCAGCGCCAGCAGCGCATCGGGAGCCTGGGGGGCGAGACGGTCGAGCATGCGGGGGCGATACCCGCTAAGCGAAAGGGGCCGCAACAGCCAAGCTGCCGCGACCCCCGGGCTCGTCCGCCGATAAAATGTTTAGTGCCTCAAAACGGCAGCCAGCGCTGCTTCTTGGAAAACTTCATGTAGCCGGCGTTGAGCCCGAGCCGGAGCCCGGCCCCGACGCGGATCGGGATCAGCACGACATCGCCCTTGCGCAAGTACGAGGCGTTGAGCCCGCCGATCGCGTATGCCGCGCCCTCGCCGGCCGGATAGCGCTCGAACAGCTCCTCGCTGTCGTGCAGGTTGTAGACCAGCACGAACGTGTTCGCTGCGTTCGCGCCGACGTCGAAGCCGATCGACGGACCCGTCCAGTAGACCGGCTTCTGCCCTTCGACTTTGTGGTACAGCGTGCCCGAGCCGTAGCGCGCGCCGAGCACGAACGCCCCGCCCGCCTCGCGCCCGACGATGTAGGCGTTGGGCTCGCCCTGCTTGGCGAGCAGGTCCTCGATCATCCGCGCGAGCCCTTCGGCGCCTTTGCCGAAGACGCCCTCGGCGGCGCCGATCAGGTCGTCCTTCTTGTAGGTGTCGCCTTGCGCCGCGGCGACCGCCGGCTCGGCCGCGGCCTGGCTCGCGGCGGTCGAGGGATCGGGACTGTTCACGACCGGGTCGGACCACTCGGGCGCCACCTCGGCCGGCACGCCGGGGGGCGGGGTCTGCGAATAAGTCGTCGCGCTGTCAAAGGGCGCGGGCTCGCCGGGAGCCTCGACCGGAGGCTGCGCGGGTTG
>JBHWTG010000058.1:0-5364 GCA_043427735.1 Tsuneonella sp.
GCTCTCGCGCTGCAGGCCACGCCGTGGGCGGCGACCCCCTCGAGCACGGGGCGCAGCTCGGCCCGGCGCCCCGGCGCGGCGACATGGACCCCGGGGATGCCCTCGGCGGCCGCTTCGAGCTGCCGGTTGCGGTGGCTGCGCGGATTGAACACCAGGCCGATCGCGTGCTCGCTCGCGGGAAGCGGCGCCGGGGCGGCGAAGGCGGGTGCGGCAGCCATGATCGAGCCGGCTTTAGATGGGGCGACCGCCCGCCAGCCACAAGTTTTTGCCTCCGACGCAATTCTGGCCGATGGTCGGCCGCATGCTGCACCCCGACCTGCTCGATTCGGCGCGCGACATCGCTGAGCGCATCACCGCCCTTCGCCGCGCGATCCATGCCGAGCCCGAGCTGGGCCTGCAGACGCCGCTGACGCTCGCCAAAGTGCGCGCGGCGCTCGCCCACCTCCCGCTCGAATGGCGCGAGGGCGGGGCGACGACCGGCGCGGTGGCCACGCTCAAGGGCGCGCGCCCGGCCAGCGAGGCGCACCGCCGCGTGCTGCTGCGCGGCGACATGGATGCGCTGCCGATGGACGAGCACACCGGGCTCGAGTTCGCCTCGACGATCCCCGGGCGGATGCACGCCTGCGGGCACGACACGCACACCGCGATGCTCGCCGGCGCCGCCGAGCTGCTGGCGGCGCGCCGCGACGAGCTGGCGGGCGAAGTCCAGTTCATGTTCCAACCGGGCGAGGAAGGGTTCCACGGCGCGCGGCACATGCTCGACGACGGGCTGATCGATCCGTTGCCCGAGGCCGCGTTCGCGCTGCACATCATGCCCAACGCGCGCCACGGCGCGGTCGCGGGCCGCGCGGGCGCGCTGATGGCCTCGACCGACACGCTCGAGATCGTCGTCGAGGGCAAGGGCGGCCATGCCTCGATGCCGCACGACACGCTCGATCCGGTCCCCGCCGCGTGCGCGATCGTGGGCGCGCTCCAGGCGATGGTCACGCGCCGCTTCAACGCCACCGACGCGGTGGTGGTGACGGTCACGATGATCGAGGCCGGCACCGCGAACAACGTGATCCCCGACCGGGTGACGCTCGGCGGCACGATCCGCACGCTCACCCCCCGCAACCGCGAACGGGTCCGCGCGCTGGTCGAGGAGACCGCGCGAGGGGTCGCCGCGGGCTACGGGGTGATGGCCAGGGTCAACCTCACCGCGGGGTTCCCGGTGACGGTTTGCGACGAGCGCGCAGTCGAGCTCGGCCGCGCGGTGGCGGGCGACCTGTTCGGCGACCGCGCGTGGACCCCGCTCCCCGCGCCGATCATGGGCGCCGAGGACTTCTCGTACGTGCTCGAAAAGGTGCCCGGCGCGATGTTCTTCCTCGGCGTCGCGCGCGAAGGCGACGACTGGCGCAGCGCCTGCGCGATCCATTCCTCGCGCATGATGGTCGACGAGAGCGTGCTCCCGCGCGGCGCCGCGCTGCTGGCCGGCTGCGCGCTGCGCTTCCTCGAGCGGGGATTCGACTAAGCCGCTTGCCTCGTTCGGTTGCCGCCGGCAACCTGGCTTCCGAGGATTGACCGCCAAAGGCGGCCCCGAGAGGAGAGGCGGATGGAGTACGCGGACAAGTCGCGCACGCTGGGCGAGGCGCTCGCCCAGTGGGCCGCCGAGATGCCCGAGGCGATCGCGCTGCGGCACGAGGGCGTGGCGGTCGACTGGCGCGGCTACGACCATGCCGCCACCCGGATCGCCAACGGGCTCGCCGCGATGGGCCTCAAGCCCGGCGACCGCATCGCCTACCTCGGCAAGAACTCGTATCGCGCGTGCGAGCTGGCGATGGGCGCCGCGCGTGCGGGGCTGGTGATCGTGCCGGTGATCTGGCGGCTCGCCCCGGCGGAGATCGAATATATCCTCGCCGATTGCCAGGCCGGGGCGCTGTTCGTCGAGCCGCAGTTCGCCGGGCAGGCGTTCGACGGCCCGCGCGCGGCGATGGACGACAGCTTCGACGCCTGGGTCGCCGAGCAGCCGGATGCGCCGGTGACCACCCCGGTCGAGCGCGGCGACGTGTTCCTGATGCTTTACACCTCGGGCACCACGGGCATGCCCAAGGGGGTGATGCTGACGCACCGCAACGCCACCGTGCTGCGGCCGATCGTGCAGGAGGCGGGGATCGGCTGGTTCTCGAGCGCGCCGCGCGACACGCTGATCCACGCGATGCCGTTCGGCCACATCGCCGGGATCGGCTCGGCCACGGGAGCGGCGAACGGGGGTCAGGAGCTGATCATCCATACCGAGTTCGACCCGGTGCTGATCCTCAAGGACATCCAGCGCTACAAGGCCAAGTGGGCGTTCCTCGTGCCGGCGGCGCTGGCTATGATGCTCGACCATCCGGACGCGAAGAACGCGGATTTCTCGAACCTCGAGGGGATGGCTTACGGCGCGAGCCCGATACCGCTCGATCTGCTGAAGCGCGGGGTCGAGCGCCTCGGGTGCGACTTCGCGCAGATGTACGGGATGACCGAAACCTACGGCACCGTCGTCTGCCTCGGGCCGGAGGACCATGCGCCCGGGCGCGAGGGGGTGATGCGCTCCGCCGGCAAGGCGCTGCCCTCGGTCGGCTTGCGCATCCTCGATGCCGAGGGGAACGCGCTGCCCCCGGGGCAGATCGGCGAGGTGGCGATCAACAGCCCGACCAACATGGCGGGCTACTGGAACAAGCCGGAGGAGACCGCGCGGGTCCTCAGCGCCGACAACTGGCTGCGCACCGGCGATGCCGGAATCATCGACGAGGACGGCTATCTCTACATCCAGGACCGCATCAAGGACATGATCATCTCGGGCGGCGAGAACGTTTACCCGGCCGAAGTGGAGAGCGCGATCTACGGCCACCCGGACATCGCCGATGTGGCGGTGATCGGCGTGCCCGACGACAAGTGGGGCGAGGCGGTCAAGGCGGTCGTCGTGCGGCGCCCTGGCGCCCAGCTCGACGCCGAAGGCGTGATCGCCCATGCGCGAAGCAGGATCGCCGGGTTCAAATGCCCCAAGAGCGTCGATTTCATCGACGCGCTGCCGCGCAACCCTTCGGGCAAGATCCTCCGTCGCGAGCTGCGCGCGCCGTACTGGGAAGGACGCGAGCGGCAGGTCAACTGAGCACCGCTTGATTGCAGCTGAAACCGGGTGCAGGGGCGCGGCCATGCAGTCGCCCCAGCCCGTGGATCGCCAAGCGTTGCGCCTCGCCTACCGGATGGAGGAGGAGGCTTGCGCGGCCGAACGTGTGCGTATGGCGGCTCCGGCGCAGGCGGCGCACGGCGAGGCGGCGCGGACCGCGGCGCGGCTGATCGAAGGCGCGCGCGCGAGGAAGGCCAGCGGGCTCGATGCGTTCCTGCAGACCTACGGGCTCGACACCGAGGAGGGCATCGCCCTCATGTGCCTGGCCGAAGCGCTGCTGCGAGTGCCCGACGCGGCCACCGCCGACGCGCTTATCAAGGACAAGATCGGCCATATCGAGTGGGGCGAGCATCTCGGCGAATCGAGTTCCACGTTCGTCAACGCGGCGACCTTCTCGCTGATGCTGACCGGCCAGGTGCTCGACCCGCCCGAGGCGCACCAGCGCGGCGCGGGCGCGGCGCTGAAGCGCGCGATCGGGCGCATGGGCGAGCCGGTGATCCGCACCGCGACGCTGCAGGCGATGAAGATTCTCGGCGGCCAGTTCGTGTTCGGGCGGACGATCGACGAGGCGCTGAAGCGCGCCGCGCCCGAGCGCGCGCGGGGGCTCACCCACAGCTTCGACATGCTCGGCGAGGCGGCCATGACCTTCGCCGATGCCGAGCGGTATCGTGCGAGCTACGAAGGCGCGATCGCGCGGCTGGCGCGCGAGACGCGCGGAGGCTGGCGCGTGTCGCCGGGCATTTCGGTGAAGCTCTCGGCGCTCTATCCGCGCTACGATTTCCTCCACGCCGATGCCGCCAAGGCGGCGCTGGTGCCGATGATCCGCGACCTCGCGGGCAAAGCGCGCGACGGGGGCATGCATTTCACCATCGATGCCGAGGAAGCCGAGCGGCTCGAGCTGTCGATGGACATCATCGAGGCGCTGGTCGCGGACGACAGCCTGTTTCCGCCCGATCACGGGATCACCTGGGGGGGCTTTGGCCTCGCCATCCAGGCCTACCAGAAGCGCGCGGTGCATCTGTGCGACTGGGTTGCCGAGCTCGCCCGCCGGCACGGGCGGCGGCTGTTCGTGCGGCTGGTCAAGGGGGCTTACTGGGACAGCGAGATCAAGCTGAGCCAGGTGGGGGGCTACGCCGACTACCCGGTATTCACCCGCAAGGTGGCGACCGATGTCAGCTACCTCGCTTGCGCGGCCAGACTGCTCGATGCCGAGGACGCCGTCTACCCGGCGTTCGCCACGCACAATGCCTACACCATCGGCGCGATCAAGGCGCTGGCGGGAACCCGCAAGTTCGAGTTCCAGCGGCTGCATGGGATGGGCGAGGACGTGTACGCGGAACTGGCCAGGCTCGAAGGCAACGCGCGGACCCCGGTGCGGATCTACGCGCCGGTCGGCGGGCACAAGGACCTGCTCGCCTATCTCGTGCGTCGGCTGCTCGAGAACGGCGCCAACTCGAGCTTCGTCAACCGGATGGCGGACGCCGACGTGCCCGTGGCGGCGCTGACCGGCGATCCGGTGGCGGAGCTGACGGCGCTGTCGCCGAAGCGCAATCCGGCGATCCCGCTTCCCACCGACATTTTCGGCGATCGGGTGAACAGCGCGGGTGTCGATCTTGCCGATCCACTGGTGCGCGCGCCGCTGCTGGAGCGGCTGAGTGCGCTGGAGAGCGAACAATGGTCTGCGGCACCGACCTTCGCGCAGCGTCCATCGACCCGCTCAGGACCAGCGGACGTGGGGGGAAGGAACCCTCAAATACCCGGTTCCGCTCAGCCTGAGCCTGTCGAAGGCCGGCCGATACGCTCACCCCAGGACGCAACCCGCATCGTGGGAGGCTGCCGCGATGCCACCTCCGCCGAAGTCGCCGAGGCCATCGCTCGCGCCGAAGCCATCCAGCCGGGCTGGAACGCCTTGGGCGGCGGGAAGCGCGCGCTGCTGCTCGAAGCCGCGGCCGATGCGTTTGAGGCGCACACCGCCGAGTTCATCTCGCTGTGCCAGCGCGAGGCGGGCAAGACGCTGGTCGATGCCGTGCTCGAATTGCGCGAGGCGGTCGATTTTCTGCGATTCTACGCCGGCGAGGCGCGGCGGCTGTTCGCGGCGCCGATCCCGCTGCCGGGCCCGACCGGCGAGGAGAACCGCCTGAGCCTTGCCGGGCGCGGGGTGTTCGCCACCATCAGCCCGTGGAACTTTCCGCTGGCGATCTTCGTCGGCCCAGAAT
>JBHWTG010000059.1:0-8822 GCA_043427735.1 Tsuneonella sp.
GACTGGCTCGCCCCCGGGCTCGCGCCTTCCGTCATTCCCGCCGGCCGGCCGCCGGGGTTGAGCGCCTTCAGTACCTCGACCGTGGTGTGGAACCGCTCGGCGAGCTTCTCGTCGAGGTTCTGGTAGCCAAGCCGCTCCATCTCCGCCTGGTCCTCGGCCTTCTCCGGGGTGCGCGCATAGTCGAGCGAGCCCCAATCGGCCGGAATGCGAACCACGCGGGTTGCCGGAATCCTGTCCCACTGCGCGAGCGTGGCCCTGGTTGCCTCGTCGAGCTCGCCAGTGACCTCGAGCCCGTTCGCCTCCTGGAACCCTTCGAGCGCGTTCTCGGTCGACAGGCCCATTTTGCCGTCGATGACCCCCGGGCCGAACCCCTGGCGGTCGAGCACGACCTGCGCCTGCATGATCGGCCGCGGCTCCGCATCGGGGATGTTGGGCACATCGCCCGCGCCGTCGGCTCCGTCGCGCGAAGCCATCGCGTCGGCGAGGTTTTCGGTGGTGGCGTTGGCGCTCCGGTCGGCGGCGCCGTCATCGGCATAGCGGTCGGTGCCGTTGAGCCCGCAGGCGGCAAGAGCAAGCAGCGAGGCGGCGGCGATAAGGTTACGCAAGTCTGGTCCCCTGGAGACGGGACGCGACCGTCCCCACGCTGCGGCAAACGGACAAGCGCGCGAAAATATCCTAGGCTAGTCGCCCGACGGCGGCGCCGCGGCGATCGCTGCGTGGAACGTGCGGACGTTGGCGGCCGGATCGCCCTGCCACACCCCGGCCGAGACCGCGAGGAAATCGGCGCCCGCGCTGACCAGCGGAGCGCAGTTGGCCGGGGTGATCCCACCGATCGCCACGCAGGGAATTTCGAACAACCGCTGCCACCAGGTCAGCAGCTCGGCCTCGGGCCGGTGCTCGCTCGGCTTGGTGGTGCTGGGGAAGAACGCCCCGAACGCGACATAGTCCGCCCCCGCCTCGCCCGCCTCCATCGCCAGGTGGCGGCTCGCGTGGCAGGTCACCCCGATCTGCGCCGCGCGCCCGAGCGCCTCGCGCGCCTCGCGCACGTCGCCGTCCGACTGCCCGAGATGGACCCCATCGGCAGCCAGCCGCCGGGCGAGGCTGACACTGTCGTTGACGATGAACGCGCAGTCGTGCGCGGCGCACAGCTCCTGGAGCGGCCCGGCAAGCTTTGCCGCTTCGTGCTGGTCCAGGCCTTTCACGCGGTACTGGAACGCCGCCACCGGGCCGGCGGCGAGCGCCGCCTCGAGCGCGTCGGGAAATGCGCCGCCGACCTCGAGCGGCGAAATCAGATAGAGCTGGCACGAAGGCGTGCCGCCGGCATTTTCGCTTCGATGGTCGCTCACGCGTCTCTCCTGCCGGCATCGATCCGCATCGGCTGCTCGGGCTGGATGTACCGGCACTGGCGCGGGCTGTTCTATCCGCAGGACCTCGCCGTCAAGCGCTGGTTCGCGCACTACGCCGCGGCCTTCGACACGGTCGAGATCAACAACAGCTTCTACCGCCTGCCCACACCCGAAACGTTCGCGGCCTGGCGCGCGCAGGCCCCCGAGGGGTTTTGCTATGCTGTCAAGGCCAACCGCTACCTGACGCAGGCGAGGAAGCTCAAGGATTGCGAGGAGCCGATGGCGCGGATGATGGCCTCTGTGGCGGCACTGGACCCGGCGCTCGGCCTGCTGCTCTACCAGCTCCCGCCGCGCTTCAAGGTCAACCTCGAACGGCTTGAAGCCTTCCTCGCGATCGTCCCGGAGGGCCACGCCAACGTATTCGAGTTCCGCGATCCGAGCTGGCACTGCGATGCTGTGTTCGCCTTGCTCGAGCGGCGCGGCGCCAGCCTGTGCGTGCACGACATGCCGGGCCCGGCGAGCCCGCGGGTCGCGGTGGGGCCGGTCGCCTACGTCCGCTTCCACGGAACCGCGGGCAAGTATGTCGGACGCTACTCGGACGAAGCCTTGCACGACTGGACCGACTGGATCGCCGCCGAGGCGCACGGCGGGCGCACCGTGTGGGCCTATTTCAACAACGACATCCACGGCCACGCGATCGACGACGCGCTAGCGTTGAAAGCGATGATCGGGCCCGGCGCCGCATCGAACCCGCGGCGCGACGGATCAGGTGACTGATGCCGCGTGAATCCGGTCGATCGCCCGGCCGAGAGTGGAGTCGAATTCCTCATCGGACTGCTGGTGCCGAAGGTCCTGCAGCAGGCCGCGGCTGAAGCTGGCGATCATGCCCTCGTTGCGCGCCAGCAGCTCGCACGCCTCGTCGGTCGAGTAGCCCCCCGAGAGCGCGACGACGCGCAGCACCTTGGGATGGTCGATGAGTGGCTTGTAGAGGTTGGCTTCGACCGGGATCGAGAGCTTGAGCATGACCTGCTGGCCCTCGGGCAGCGCCCCCAGCTCCTCGAGGATCGCGGCGAGCAGAACGTTCTCGCCCTCGGCGCGGTCGGGCGCGTGGATGTCGAACTCGGGCTCGAGCATCGGCACCAGGCCGGTTGCAAGAATCCGCGCGCCTTCGGCGAACTGCTGACGCACCGCCTGCCTGATGCCGGCGGGATCGTTGCGCTTGATTACCGAGCGCATCTTGGTGCCGAACACGCCCTTCGCCCCGGCGCGGCGGCACAGCGCCTCCAGGTCGGGCATCGGTTTCATCAGCTGGACGCCGTCCGCCTCGTCCTCGAGGCCCTTGTCGACCTTGAGAAACGGCACCACCCCGCGCTCGGCGAGACGCTCGGGCACGGGTTTGCCGCCGCTTTCGCCGTCCATGGTCTTTTCGAACAGGATCGCCCCGATGACCTTGCCACCGCCGAAGCACGGGCTTTCGATGATCCGCTCGCGCATCCCGTGAATGAGGGCGAACATCTCGTCGTCATCGCGCCAGGATCCCTCCTCGATCCCGTAGCCTTTCAAGGCCTTGGGAGTCGAACCGCCCGACTGGTCGAGCGCGGCGATGAAGCCGTGCCCGGTGGCGATGCGATGGCGCATGTCGTCGAAATTCATGGCGATTCCCGTGTCGTGTGGAGCGATGCCGGGCCGCTTACCCGCGCGGCGGGGACGGGGCAACGGGTGGCCGCGTTGCGCTCTAGAGATCGAGCCACAGGCGCAGCGTGTCGTCCACGATCACCATCACCTCCTCGGGCGCCTGGCCGATCTTCTTGCCGGCCCGCTTGATGACCTGCAACTTGTCGATCTGGATTTCGCTGCGCTCCAGCAGGCCGGTGTGCTCCGTTGCATCGATTGCCACCCGTTGGAGATAGTCACCGGTCACTTCGCTGGTGATCGGACAGACCGAAACGGTGGGATGGTGCTCATTGAACAGATCGCTCTGGACCACGAGCGCAGGTCTTGGCTTGCCGGAAAAGTCCCCTTTCCCCCCCGTCAGGTAGATTTGTCCTCGCTTCATTCGGTGCGATCCGCGTCCTCATTGGCTGCCGCCATCGCTTCCCATCCTTCGTCCTCGCTCGACCAGCCGCGCGCGGCTGCACGCAGCGATTGCCGCCTGGCTTCGGCAATCAAGGTGGCGTCGTGACGTCGAACATATGTGCGGATGGCTTCGCGGGCGATGTCGCTCTTGCTGCGCCGCGAACGCTTGGCGAGCGAGGCGAGCTGACGCTCGGTTTCGATATCCAGTCTGACCCCAAGCATCATCGGCCCCGCTTGTTGAACGTGTTTAACCCATAATGGCCGGTCCGCCCGTCAACGATCTCAGCCCCGCTTGCCGACCTTGCGGATGATGCCGGTGAAGGTGAACACCGGCTTGCCATCGGCGGTGATGGTGCCGCGCACGAACACGGTCTTGCCGCCCGCCCGGGTGACCTCGCCGCGGGCCTCCATCCACTGGCCGACGCGCGAGGCGTCGAGGAAGTCGCAGCCCATCTGCAACGTGACCGCGAAGTTGTCCTTCAGCTCGGCGTGGGCGATCGAGAACAGCGCGAAATCGGCAAAGGTCATCAGGCAGCCGCCGTGCATGAACCCGCCGCCGTTCATGTGCCGCTGCTCGGCGCGAAACGCGCTGACCGACTGCCCGTTATCGTCGAGCTTGAAGTAGAACGGCCCGGCGCGCGTCTCGAACGCGTCGTGCGGCCAGTTCATCCACCCGGCATACTCGCCTTCGGTGACCAGCACCGGCCCGTGCGAGGTCTGCGCCTTTTCCTCGCTCATTGTTCGAGCGCCTTGACCCCCGGAAGCTCGCGCCCCTCCATCCACTCGAGGAACGCGCCGCCCGCGGTAGACACGTAGGTGAACTCGCTGGCCGCGCCGGCGTGGTTCAACGCCGCCACGGTATCGCCCCCGCCCGCGACCGACACCAGGCTGCCATCCTGCGTCAACGCCGCGGCGGTCCGGGCGAGCGCCACCGTGGCGGCATCGAACGGCGGGGTCTCGAAGGCGCCGAGCGGCCCGTTCCAGACGAGCGTGCGGCAGGTCTTGAGCACGTCCGCCAGCGCCTCGACCGCAGCGGGGCCGATGTCGAGGATCATCTCGCCCGGCGCCACCTCGTGGACGTTGCAGGTGCGCAGGCCCGGCGGATTGGGGGCGAATTCCTGCGCCACCACCACGTCATAGGGCAAGTGCACCGTGCAGCCCGCCTGCTCGGCCTTGTCCATGATCGCGTTCGCGGTGGTGGCCAGGTCGTGCTCGGCGAGCGATTGGCCCACGTCGACCCCGCGCGCGGCGAGGAAGGTATTGGCCATGCCGCCGCCGATGATCAGGTGCTGGACCTTGGCGACGAGGTGCTCGAGCACCGCCAGCTTGGTCGAGACCTTGGCCCCGCCCACCACCGCGACGACCGGTTTCTGCGGATTGCCGAGAGCGGCGTCGAGCGCCTTCAGCTCCGCCTCCATCGCGCGTCCGGCGTAGGCCGGCAGCAGGTGCGCGAGGCCCTCGGTGGACGCGTGCGCGCGGTGCGCGGCGGAGAACGCGTCGTTGACGTAAAAGTCGCCGTGCGCGGCGATGGCGCGGGCGAACTCGGGATCGTTGGCTTCCTCGCCGGGCCAGAAGCGCACGTTGTCGAGCAGGCCGATGTCGCCATCGCGCAGGATGCCGAGCGACTGCTCGACCACCGGGCCGCTGACCTCCGAGATGAACATCACCTCGCGCCCGAGCACGCGTTCGACATCGCCCTGCACGACGCTGGTGCTCAGCGTCGAATGGCGCTGGCCCTTGGGCCGGCCGAAATGTGCGAGCAGCAGCACTTTGGCGCCGGCATCGGCCAGCTCAAGGATCGTCGGCGCGCTCGCCTGGACGCGGGTGACGTCGCTCGCCCGCCCTTCGATCATCGGCAGGTTGAGGTCGACCCGCACCAGCGCGACCTTGCCGCTGAGATCGGCGGGGAGCTCGTCCAGCGTGCTAAATCTTCCCATTCACCCACTCCGCTCGTCCCGAGCCTGTCGGAAGCGAAGCTGACCCGGGGGTCAACGACGCTGGTGCCGCGCTAGCATCCTTCGACAAGCTCAGGATGAGCGGGGCGTTTGAACTAAAGAAGCCGGGCGATCGCCCCGGCGGTATCGATCATGCGGTTGGAGAAGCCCCACTCGTTGTCGTACCACGAAACGACCCGCGCAAGCTTGCCCTCGAGCACCGCCGTCTCCAGCGAATCGACGGTAGAAGACGCCGGGTAGTGATTGAAATCGCTCGAGACCAGCGGTTGATCGGTGTAGGCGAGCACCCCCCTCATCGCTCCCTCGGCGGCGGCCTTGAGCGCGGCATTGAGCTCGTCCTTGGTGGTCTCGCGGCCGGGGGTGAACACGAGGTCGATCAGCGAGACGTTGGGCGTCGGTACCCGCACCGAGCTGCCGTCGAGTTTCCCTTTCAATTCAGGCAGGACCAGCCCGACCGCGCGCGCCGCGCCGGTGGTCGTCGGGATCATGTTCTGCGCCCCGCCGCGCGCCCGCCGCAAGTCCTTGTGGATCTGGTCGAGCATCCGCTGATCGTTAGTGTAGCTGTGGATCGTGGTCATGAAACCGCGTTCGATTCCAACCGCTTCGTGCAGAACCTTGGCGACCGGTGCAAGGCAGTTCGTGGTGCAGCTCGCGTTCGAGACGATCACGTCGTCGGCGGTCAGCGTGTCCTGATTGACCCCGAACACGATCGTCTTCGAAACCCCGTCCGCCGGGGCGGAGATGAGCACGCGCTTGGCGCCGGCATCGAGGTGCGGGCGGCTGGCCGCGTCGGACTGGAAGAATCCCGTGCATTCAAGCACCAGGTCGATGGAGTTGGCCTTGTGCGGGAGGTTGCCGGGGTTCTTTTCGGCGGTCACTCTGATGTGCTTGCCGTCGACCACGAGGTCGTTGCCGTCCACCTCGACCGTACCCGGGAAGCGCCCGTGCGTGCTGTCGAATCCGAACAGCAGCGCGTTCGATCGGGTGTCGGCGAGGTCGTTGATCGAAACCAGCTCGAGATCGTGGTCGGTCCGCTCGAGAATGGCCCGCGCGACGAGCCGCCCGATCCGCCCGAAACCGTTGATCGCAACCTTGGTCGCCATGTGAAAAGCTCCTGCTAAATTCCCAGTTTCGCTTTGATCTTCGGCACAATCGCCGTGGCTGTGAAGCCGAACCTGGCGTACAGGTCCTCCGCCGGAGCGGAGGCGCCGAAGCGGTCGATGCCGATCTCCAGCCCGCCTTGCGTGTAGCGCTCCCAGCCCAGCGTCGCCCCTGCTTCGATCGACACCTTGAGCACATCGACGGGCAACAGGTCGGCCCGGTAGGCACTGTCCTGCGCCTCGAACAATTCCATGCAAGGCATTGAAATCACGTCGGTGCCTATGCCTTCGCTTTCGAGCGCGGCAGCGGTTGCGACCGCCACTTCGACCTCCGACCCGGTCGCGATCAGCACTACCCGGCGTGGGCTCCGGGCGGCGCGCAGGCGATAGGCCCCGCGCGCCGAGCGATTGACGCATTTCGTCGCGTCCGAAGCGCCGAAATTCGACGCTATCTCCTCGCTGCCGGCGCGAAGCTGCGGCAAGTTCTGCCGGCTGAGCGCCAATACCGAAGGCGTGCTGGGTGTCGCCAACGCCAAAGCCCAGCATTCGGCGGTTTCGACAGCATCGCACGGCCGGAACACGTGGAGGTTGGGAATCAGCCGCAGGCTCATCAACTGCTCGATCGGCTGGTGCGTCGGCCCGTCCTCGCCCAGCCCGATGCTGTCGTGAGTGAACACATAGATCGCGCGGGTCTGCTGCAGCGCGGACAGCCTCACCGCGTTGCGGCAGTAGTCGCTGAAGATCAGGAACGTGCCGCCGTAGGGGATGACCCCGCCGTGGAGCGCCATCCCGTTCATCGCGCAGGCCATACCGAACTCGCGGATGCCATAATAGAGATAGCGGCCGGCGTAGTCCGCGCGGGTCAGCGGCGTCGTGGCTGCGGTCCTGGTGTTGTTCGAACCGGTGAGGTCGGCCGAGCCGCCGATCATCGCCGGGATCGCCGCGGTCAGAACCTCGAGCGCCATCTCGCTCGCCTTGCGGGTGGCCACCGTCCTGGGCTCGGCGTGGAGTTTTGCGATATAGTCGCCGAGCAGATCGCCCGGCGGCAGCTCGCCCGCGATGCGCGCGGAAAACTCGCCGGCCCTGCTTGAGGCCGACAAGCGCGCCCGCCATGCGGCGTGCGCAGCACTGCCGCGCTCGCCCGCCCCGCGCCAGTCGGCGAGAACCGCCTGCGGGATCACGAACGGCTCGTCGGTCCACACCAGCGCCTCGCGGGTCGCGGCGACCTCGTCGGCCCCCAGCGCGGCTCCGTGGACCGCGTGGGTGCCCGCCTTGTTCGGCGATCCCTTGCCGATCACCGTGCGGCATTCGACCAGCACCGGCTGCTCGTCGCACGCCGCGGCCTCGCCGAGCGCGCGGTCGATGTCGGCGAAGTCGTGGCCGTCGCAGCTCAGCACGTGCCACCCGGCGGCACGGTAGCGCGCCGGGATGTCCTCGCAGGTGGAGAGCTCGGTCGAGCCGTCGATGGTGATGCGGTTGGAATCCCACAGCACCTTGAGCCGGCCGAGCTTCAGGTGCCCGGCGAGGCCGATCGCCTCGTGATTGACGCCTTCCATCAGGCACCCGTCGCCGGCGATCACCCAGGTGCGATGATCGACCAGTTCATCCCCGTACAGCGCGTTCAGATGCCGCTCGGCGATCGCCATCCCGACCGCCATCGCCAGTCCCTGCCCGAGCGGGCCGGTGGTGCACTCGATGCCCGGGACCAGGAAATTCTCCGGATGCCCGGCGCAGACGCTGCCGAGCTGGCGAAAGTTGCGAATGTCGTCGATCGTCGGCGAGGCGTATCCCGAGAGGTAAAGCAGGCTGTAGATCAGCATCGAGCCGTGCCCGGCGCTGAGCACGAAACGGTCGCGGTCGGGCCAGGCGGGCGCCTGCGCGTCGTGCCTGAGATAGCGCGTCCATAGAACCGTGGCGACGTCGGCCATGCCCATCGGCATGCCCGGGTGCCCGCTGTTGGCCGCCTGCACCGCATCCATCGACAAGGCGCGGATGGCATTGGCCATCGGGCCCAGGCGGGCGGTGTCGAGGTCCATTCCGGCAAGCTCCTGCGGGCGGCGATTCGGGCGCGCGGGGCCCCCTTTGCGTGCCCGCCATGCGAGGTCAAGGCGAGCGCCCCGCGCCTCCCCCGCGCAGGGTGCAGGTCAGTTATCAACAGCCCCGGCCAAGGTTTTGCCTCGGCGCGAAAAACAGGGTAAACGCGGCGCATGACGGGGGAGCGGAGCGAAGCGGCCGTGCAGCGGATCGAAACCGCGCTCGCGCGCATCGCCCGCGTCGCCGACAGCCCCGCCCCGGCCGCCGGCTCGACCGCGGGCATGGCACCCCCCGCCGGCGCCGCGCCAAAC
>JBHWTG010000060.1:0-9772 GCA_043427735.1 Tsuneonella sp.
GCCAGGGCCCGCCGCACGGGCGCGGTAGAGCGAAATTAACCATGCGAAGGCCCGAGCCCTCGCCGTTTTCCCGCCGCTGCGGACCTTAACCGGCAATCAGGGTTACGATTTGTTTGAGAATTGCACCGATAAGGACCTTTCGCGAAGGGTCGCCAGCGAAAGGATGCGGCGTGCCGCCTGGTGAGCATGGTTGAAAACAGTGCCCCAACGCCGCCGCGCCGCGGGTTCGGCGTGCTTTGGCGCGTCTGGCGCGGGCGCGCCGCAGCCCGGCGGCGGCGGGCGGCGAAAGTGGATCGCGCGTCCGGCGCCCGCCGGAGGATAGTCGCCTGGGCGTTGGTGGTGGGGGTGCTGTGCGGTGTGTTGGAAATTCCCCTACCGCTGGAGGATTCACTGCGCGCAGCCCGCTCGACGCTGCGCCTGCATCCGGCCGATCAGACGGCGGTGGTCGTCACCGTGGACGACCGCACGCTCAACGTGCTCAACGCTGCCGACACGCGCCGGAGCGATGACGCCAAAGTGCTGGACGCGCTGTTTGGAATGGGCGCCAAGCGGGTCTTCTTCGACCGCGCTTTCGCCGATCCGAGCACCTGGGCCGACGACAGCAAGCTGGTCGAAGCGTTCAAGCGCCACAGGCCGCGCGTTTTCATCGGCGCGTTCCCGGACCTCGAGCAGCCCGACGGCCGGGTCGAGACGATCCGCCCCCACCCACGCTTTCGGGAGCACGCCAACATTGTCTCGATGGAGGCCATGAAAGGCCCGTTCGATCTGTCGATCCGGATTCCGATCACCTCCCAGATTGATGGTCGTACCCGCATGTCACTGTCAGCCCAAATTGCCAACGTTGAACCGCGAACGGGATGGTATCGGGTGGACCATGCGATCGACTACGCAACCATTCCCACGATCAGCTATATCGACATTTTGCGCGATAGGGTGCGACCGGAGCGGGTAGCCGGGCGTGATATCGTCATCGCTCCATCGACGCGGATCAGCAGCGACTTCCACCTGATCCCCTTTCGCGCGTACACAATGGGCGCGCTAATCAACGTGATGGGAGCGGAGACGCTCAAGAAGGGACGTCCGGTCGACTTCGGCTGGCCGCCGGCGCTCGGCTTGGTGGCGTTGCTGCTGATCGCTCAGGCCCGTCGCCCTCGGCCCTCGAGAGCAGCCGTGTCGGGGGTTGCCCTCGCACTTCTCGCCACTCCTATCGTGCCCGAGCTCTACAACATCAATTTTGATGTGATGCCCGCCTTGATCTCCCTGGGTGTAGCGTCCGTGCGCTTGCACCGGCTCGCCGAACGGACGTATCGGGGGTCCACGGGTTTGCAGCGCATCGAGTCCCTTCAGGTCGACGCTCGCGCACCTGAAATGGATGTCGTTGCGCTGAAAATCCGCAACTTCGCCACGATCAGCGCCAGCCTGGCAGCGGAGGAGATCGACGAGCTGCTGGTCAAGGCTCTGGCGATGTTGCGGGCGACCGAACCGGCTGCCCAGTTCGCGTTCGAGAAGGACACCTTCGTCTGGCTCCGGGCGCGCGCGCCGCGAGCCGAGCTCGAGAACCACATGCACGGGCTGCACGCGTTGTTCCGCACGAGCATACGGATTGGCGCGCACGCGCCCGATGTCGCATCGTCGATCGGCATCGACGCCGATCATTCGGCCAACCTGCGCGAGCGCACCGAGAACGCCATCCAGTGCGCCGAGGACGCGGCGCATGCCAACCGCATCTTCATGATTGGCGAAGCGGAGTTGGCCGCCGATCGTGCCTGGCGTCTGCAAATTCTTTCGGAGTTCGAGAGCGCAATCGACGCGGGTGAAGTGGATGTCGTGTTTCAACCAAAGGTTTCGCTGACCGATGAAACGATCATCGGCGCCGAGGCATTGCTGCGTTGGGAGCATCCGCTCCGGGGCATGATCGACCCGGCGGTGGTGATCGCCAGCGCGGAAGAGCACAATCGTGTCGACATGATCACCTCGTTCGTGCTCGACCGGGCGCTGCGCGGTGCGCGGCGCGCGCTGGCAATCGATCCGCGTTTCAAGGTCGCCGTGAACATCTCCGCGCTCGACCTGCAGGGCCCCAGCTTCGTCAAGCGGGTCGAGCGCGCTCTTGCCGCCGCGCGGTTTCCGGTCGGCAACCTCGTCCTGGAGATCACCGAGACGGCACCGATCGAAAACGACGCCGCGGCCGCACAGACCCTTGCAGGGCTCAAGCGGCTGGGTGTGAAGCTGTCGGTGGATGATTTCGGGATCGGCCATGCCTCGCTGCATTACCTGCGGCAGATCCCGGCCGACGAGGTGAAGATCGACCGCAGCTTCGTCGCCGGGATGGAAACCTCGGCGGCCGACCGCGCTCTCGTGCGCACCGCCGTCGATATGATCCACTCTCTCGGGCGCACAGCCGTGGCTGAAGGTGTTGAAAACGCCGCAACGGTGGCACTCCTCAAAGCGATCGGTTGCGATAGCGTACAGGGCTACTTCTATTATAGGCCGGATACGATCGACGCGGTGCTGCCCAAGCTGAAAGGCGGCGCGGTCGCAGCGTAACCTCTTGCCAAATCTTAAATCCATGTTAACCACCTCTGTTAGCACATTCGTGCGCAACAGGAGGTTCGGTATGATCTGGGTCTGGTTTCGCGACGTCATCGGCGGCCGCTGAGCGTACGAACGCATTGAAAAGCCCCGGGTTTTCCCGGGGCTTTTTGATTCCGGGCACCATATCCCGAGGACGCGCGAAAAGCTTCCCGAACCTTGCGGATCATCCTTTCGAATCAGCGAATCGGTTAACCTTTACGCGGCCTCGCGGCGCAGTTCGGAACGCTGAGCCACCCCGGCGAGCCCTTTGGTCAGCTGAAACAGGCCGTTGAGCCGGCTCTCCGCGCTGCCCCAGGCGCGGCTGAGCACGAGCTTCATGTCCGGGCGCAGCCTGGCATCCCCGCCAACCCGCTCGACCCACGCGATGAGCCCGGCCGGATCGGGGAAATCGTCGTTGTGGAACGTCACCAGCGTGCCGCGCGCGCCGACATCGATCTTGGCGATGTTGGCGGCGATCGCCTGCTGCTTGATGCCGATCAGCTTGACGAGGTTGGCGGTGGGCGCGGGGAGGGGGCCGAAACGGTCGATCATCTCCGCCGCCAGCGCTTCGATCTCGCCCTGGTCAGTGGCGTCGTTGAGCCGGCGATAAAGCCCCATCCGCACCGCCAGATCGGGCACGTAATCGTCCGGGATCATGATCGGCGCATCGACGGTGATCTGCGGGCTCGGACCGGCCTCGCGCCCGACCCCGGCCTCGCCGGCCTTGGCGGCGAGGATCGCGTCCTCGAGCATCGACTGGTAGAGCTCGAAGCCGACCTCGCGGATATGGCCCGACTGCTCGTCGCCGAGCAGGTTGCCGGCGCCGCGGATATCGAGATCGTGGCTGGCGAGCTGGAACCCGGCACCCAGTGAATCGAGATCGCCGAGCACCTTGAGGCGCTTTTCGGCGACCTCGCTCAGCGCGGTGTCGGCCGGCGTCGTCAGGTAGGCATACGCGCGCCGCTTCGATCGCCCGACCCGGCCGCGCAGCTGGTACAGCTGCGCCAGGCCGAAGCGGTCGGCGCGGTGGATGACGATGGTGTTGGCGCTCGGAATATCGAGCCCGCTTTCGACGATCGTGGTCGACAGCAACACCTCGTACTTGCCGTCGTAGAACGCGCTCATCCGCTCCTCGACCTCGGTCGGGCTCATCTGTCCGTGGGCGCTGATCGCGCGGATCTCGGGCACATGCTTGTGCAGCCACTCCTCGACCTCGGGCATGTCGGCGATGCGGGGCACGACGATGAAGCTCTGGCCGCCGCGGTGATGCTCGCGCAGCAGCGCCTCGCGCATCACCATGTCGTCCCACTCCATCACGTACGTGCGCACCGCGAGCCGGTCGACCGGCGGAGTCTGGATCGTCGACAGCTCGCGCAGCCCGCTCATCGCCATCTGCAAGGTGCGCGGGATCGGCGTCGCGGTGAGCGTGAGCACGTGGACGTCGGCGCGCAGCTGCTTGAGCTTTTCCTTGTGAGTGACGCCGAAACGCTGCTCCTCGTCGACCACCACCAGGCCCAGGTTCTTGAACTGCGTGCTCTTCGACAGGATCGCGTGCGTGCCGATCACCACGTCGATGTCGCCCGACTTCAGCCCCTCGCGGGTCTCGCCCATCTCCTTGGCCGCGACCAGCCGGCTCAGCCGTCCGACCTTCAAGGGAAAGCCGGCAAAGCGCGTGGCGAAGTTCTCGTAGTGCTGGCGCGCGAGCAGGGTGGTGGGGGCGACCACCGCCACCTGGCGCCCGCTCATCGCGGTGGCGAACGCCGCGCGCAGCGCGACCTCGGTCTTACCGAAGCCGACGTCGCCGCACACCAGCCGGTCCATCGGCGAGCCGCCGGCGAGATCGGTCAGAACCTCGAAGATCGCGCGATCCTGGTCGTCGGTCTCTTCCCACGGGAAGCGGTCGACGAACGGCATGAAGCTCGCCTCGTCGACCTCGATCACGGGGGCCTTGCGCAGCGCGCGCGCGGCGGCCGTGCGGAGCAGTTCGTGGGCGATCTCGCGGATGCGCTCCTTGAGACGCGAGCGGCGCTTCTGCCACGCCTCGCCGCCCAGCCGGTCGAGCGCGACCGCCTGCTCGCTCGAGCCGTAGCGGCTCAGCACCTCGAGGTTCTCGACCGGCACGTAGAGCTTGTCGCCCCCGGCATACTCGAGCATCACGCAGTCGTGCTGCGACTTGCCGACCGGGATCGGCTCGAGCCCCAGGTACCTGCCGATTCCATGATCGATATGGACCACCAGGTCGCCGGCGTTGAGCGCCTGCAGCTCGGCGAGGAAGGCGTCGGCGCTCTTGCGGCGCTTCTTGCGCCGGACCAGCCGGTCGCCGAGCATGTCCGCCTCGGTAATGAGGTCGATCTCGTCGTTGGCGAAGCCCGCTTCGAGCGGCAGCACCAGCGCGGCCGGCTTGCCCTTCGCGGCCAGCCCGAGCGCTTCCTGCCAGGTTTCGGCCAGCTCCAGCGGCGCGCCGGCCTCGCCGACGATCGAGGCGATCCGCGCGCGGCTCCCCTTCGAATACGCCGCCAGCATGGGCCGCTTGCCGGCCTTGCCGGCCGCCCGGAGATGATCGGCCGCGGCGGCATAGACGTTGTCGCCTCGGCTGCGCTCGGGCGCGAAGTCGCGGCCCGAGCGGAAGCCGAAGTCGATCACGCTTGCCGATTCGGGCTCGGCGAAGATCGACGCGCGATGCACCGGGCGGTCTTTCAGAACGGCGGCGAATTCGTCCCTGGCGAGATACAGCGCGGTCTCGGCGAGCGGGCGATACGAGCCTTGTTCGCGCTGGCGATGGTAGTCGGCGATGTCGCCGAAGCGTTCATCCGACGCCTGCAGCGCAGCTGCGTCGATAACGATGAAATCGTCGCCCGCCAGATGGTCGAAAAGCGTCGCCAGGCGCTCCTCGAACAGCGGCAGCCAGTGCTCCATTCCGGCCAGCCGGCGGCCTTCGCTGATCGCCTGGTACAGCGGATCCTGCGTCGCGTGCGCGCCGAACAGCTCGCGGTAGCGGGAGCGGAAGCGCCTGATCGTGTCCTCGTCCAGCAGCGCCTCGCTCGCCGGCAGCAGCAGGTGCCGCTCGAGCGTGCCGACGGTCATCTGCGTGGTCGGGTCGAACAGTCGCAGCGATTCGAGCTCGTCGCCGAAGAAGTCGAGCCGCAGACCCGCCTCGAGGCCCGAGGGGAACACGTCGAAGATCGATCCGCGGACGGCGTATTCGCCGTGGTCGATCACGGTGTCGGTCCGGCTGTAGCCCTGCCGCTGGAGCAGCCCGATCAGCGCCTCGTGCGCGATCGTCATCCCGGGTTTCAGCTCGCGCACCGCCTCGCGCACGCGGAAGGGCGTGAGCACGCGCTGGAGCAGCGCGTTGACCGTCGTCACCAGCAGCTGGCTACCCTGCTTGCCGGCCTGCAATCGGTGGAGAGCGGCGAGCCGCCGCGCACTGACCGACAGCGCGGGGCTCGCGCGGTCGTAGGGCAGGCAGTCCCACGCGGGGAATTCGAGGACCTCGAGCTCGGGCGCAAGGAACCGCGCGGCGTCGGCCAGCGAGCTCATCGCCGCCTCGTCGGGCGCGACGAACACCGCCCGGCCGCCGGCGGCTCGCGCGAGATCGGCCATCACCAGCGGCTGCGCCCCGCGCGGGATCGACGCCAGCGTGAGCGGCGAGCGGGCTTTCAGGATCTGCTGAAGGTCGGGCATCGGAATCCGGAGCAGGAGGCACGCACGCGCGCCCGCTCGGGCAGCGACGAGCGAGCTGGTGCACGCAGGTCAAATAGGGGCGAAGTCCGCTCGGGCAACCGGATTCCGCCGCTCAATGGGGCCGGACGTAGTCGAGCCGCTGCATCGCGGCCATGTGCTCGCCGGCCAGTCGCGCCGGAACGGGCCGGCCACCCAAGGCCCACGAGAGGACGTCCACGTCGTCCTCTTCCAGTAAAGCTTCAAACCACGCGAGCCCGTTCAGGTCCCACGATGCGTGATAGCGATCGTAGAACCCGCCCAGCACGAAATCGGCCTCGCGCGTGCCGCGATGCCAGGCGCGGAACCTGGCGCGCGCCAGGCGAATGGCAAGATCGGCGGACACCGCGGGCCCCGTGGCACGCGATGCCCGCCCGGTAAAGTCAGGCGTCGACCGCGCTGAGCTGCGCAGGGGGCAGCCCGCCGCTCTCGGCCTGCGCCTGGAGCTCCTGCTTGCGGGCCAGCATCGGTTCGAGCAGCGCCTTGAGGTCGATGTCGGCTTCGCGCGCCTGGGCGAACATGCCCTCGCGGGCTTGCTCTTCCTCCTCGATGTGGTGCTCGATCTGCTCTTGCAGCACCTTCACCTTGGCGTCGTAGAACTCTTCCTCGGCGCCGCCTTCCATGATGTCGTTGATCAGCACCTTCGCCCCGTCGTGCTCGACGATGCCCTCGTCGATCAGGTCCTCATCCTCGATCTCGCCGCGCAGCGCGGGGTAGAAAATCTCTTCCTCGATCATCGAGTGAATCTTCAGCTCGTTGCAGATCTGCTCGGCGATGGCCTGCTTGTCCTCGCGGCCTTCGGCGTTCTCGAACTGCTTGAACAGCGCCTTGACCTCGTCGTGGTCGGACCGCAGCAGCATGATCGCGTCGGTGAATTGCTTGTCGGCCATGGCAAAGCTCCCTCGGGCTGGATGTGCGCGGGAATAAAGCGCGAGGCGCCCCGGTCGTTCCGCGCCTGACGAATGTTTGTCGGCCGGCGCGTTGCCGCTAGAGCGGCTGCCATGCGCCCCGATGTGCTCAATCCGCTGTTCGCCGAGAGCGATACGCTCGAGGGCGTGGGGCCCAAGCTCCGCAAGCCGCTCGCCAAGCTGGGCCTGACGCGGGTGCGCGACCTTGCCTATCACCTGCCCGACCGGTTCGTCGCACGGCGGCCGGTCGAGCATCTCGACCAGGCGAGCGTCGGCGAGCAGATCGTGGTGCCGCTGACGGTGAGCGAGCACCGCGCAAGCCGCAGCCCCCGGGGGCCCTACAACGTGCTGGCGAGCGACGCGCTCGGCAACGTCGTGTCGCTGACCTACTTCGGCAAGGCGAGCTACACCGCGAGGAAGCAGCTCCCGGTGGGTGCCAGGCGATGGGTGGCCGGTCGGCTCGACCAGTACGGGCAGATGCTCCAGATCGTCCACCCCGAGCATGTGGCCGAGGACAGCGGCGCGCTGCTGGGGACGCTGAACGAGCCGGTCTATGCCCTGGCGGAAGGTCTGACCCAGCCCAAGGTGGCCGGGCTCGTCGCGCAGGCGCTGACGCGGCTGCCCGAGCTCCCCGAATGGATCGAGCCCGGTCAGCTCGAGCGCGCGAAGTGGCCCCGCTGGGCCGACGCGCTGCGGCTCGCGCACAAAGCCGAGCATTCCGCTGCACGCGACCGCTTGGCTTACGACGAGCTGCTGGCGAACAGCCTCGCGCTCAAGTTGGTCCGCGCCGACAACCGCCGCCGTCGTGGGCAGGCGCTGCGCGGGGATGGCGCGCTGCGCGCGAAGCTCGCGCTGCCGTTTCCCCTGACCTCAGCCCAGCAGCGCAGCATCGTCGAGATCGAAGGCGACCTCGCGCAGGACGTGCCGATGCTGCGGCTGCTGCAGGGCGATGTCGGCAGCGGCAAGACGGTGGTGGCGCTCGAGGCGATGCTGATCGCGGTCGATGCCGGGGCGCAGGCCGCGCTGCTGGCGCCGACCGAAATCCTCGCCCGGCAACATTTCGAGACGCTGCGGCGGATGCTCGCCCCCACCGGGGTCGAGATCGCGCTGCTCACCGGCCGCGACAAGGGCCGGGCGCGCGAATCGATCCTGATGGGGGTGCAGGGCGGAGCGATCGGCATCCTCGTCGGCACGCATGCGATCTTCCAAGACACGGTCGCCTACCGCAATCTCGGCCTGGTGGTGATCGACGAGCAGCACCGCTTCGGCGTGTCGCAGCGGCTCTCGCTCGCGAGCAAGGGGCGGGTCACGCCGCACACGCTGGCGATGACCGCAACGCCGATCCCGCGGACGCTCACATTGGCCCGCTACGGCGAGATGGATGTCAGCCGCCTCGACGAGATGCCGCCCGGCCGGCAGGCGATCGACACCGTCGTGATCAGCGCCGAGCGCACCGGCGAGGTGGTCGACCGGCTCGCGCGCCAGCTCGAGGCGGGGGCGCAGGCGTACTGGGTCTGCCCGATGGTCCGCGAGCGCGAGAGCGAGGACATCGCCGCCGCCGAGGCGCGCTATGCCGCCCTGCGCGAGCGGTTCGGCGAAGCCGTCGTGCTGGTCCACGGCCAGCTCCGGCCCGAGGCGAAGGACGCGGCGATGGAGCGCTTCGCGGCGGGCGACGCAAGGCTGCTGGTGGCGACCACGGTGATCGAGGTGGGGGTGGACGTGCCCAATGCCACGCTGATGGTGATCGAGCAGGCCGAGCGCTTCGGCCTCGCGCAGCTGCACCAGCTCCGCGGCCGGGTGGGGCGGGGCGCCAAGAAATCGGTCTGCGTGCTCCTGCGCGGCGAGGCGTTGAGCGAGACCGGCAAGGAGCGGCTCGCGCTGATGCGCGAGACCCAAGACGGCTTTCGCCTCGCCGAGGAAGACTTGCGGCTGCGCCGCGGAGGCGAGCTGCTCGGCACCCGGCAGAGCGGCGAGGAAGGCTTCCGCGTTGCCGATCTTGAGCAGGTCCAGCGCCTGCTGCCGCTCGCCGACGCCGACGCGCGGCTGCTGATCGAACGCGATGCCGGGGAAGGGGGCGCTCTCGCCAGCGAGCGGGGGCGGGCGGCGCGCATCCTGCTCTATCTGTTCGAGCGCGACTGGGGGGTTCAGCTGCTGCGCGGCGGTTAGCGCCCCGTGTAGGACCGGCATTCACCGCCGATCAATCGACGCTCGTCCAGCGAGCCGCGCATGTACGTCTCGCAGCCTCCGCGTGCCGTATCGGCCGTGACCTCGGCCGCGCTGACCGCGGCGGTGGTCGCGCTGCTGGCATACGGCTTCGGCGTGAGCCGCGAAGGCCCTCCGCCAATGCCGGGCATCCTTGCGGTCGAGCTCGGCCCGCCTCCCCCTCCGCCTCGACCCAAGGAGCGGCCCGAGCGCCGCCGCGCCGAGAAGGCCGCGCCCAGGGACGAGGCGGGCATGCGCAACCTCGAGAACAAGGCGACCGCGGTCGTCGCACCGCCGGTCGTACCCCTGATCGTGCCCCCGCCAGTCCTCACCGCGCCGGTCGCCGACACCGGCAGCGCGGCGCAAAAGGG
>JBHWTG010000061.1:0-10848 GCA_043427735.1 Tsuneonella sp.
CGAGTTCGGCCGCGGTGAACCAGTCGCGCGCCTCGCTCCCGCCATCGTCGGCGGCGCGCCCGGCGGGCGCCTCGCGCAGCGCAGCGACAGGCCGATCATTTCCCATCCGGTCCTCCCAGGCCACCGCCGCTGCGGATCAGCGGGGCCGAGCCTTCGAGGCTCCTGAGCTCCGCCTGCAGTTCCTTGATCTGTTGCCGGACGTGGCCGAGCCGCGCGGTGTGCACTTCCTCGCCCACCAGCACCGCCGCGCCGATCTCGCGCAGCAGCGGGTCCATCAGGTCCGCCCGGCCGGTCACCTGGACGAGCGCGAGGAACCGGCTCATCGGCACTTTGTGATCGGACCGCGCCGGGCTCGCGTAGGCGTCGAGCATCGCCCGGCTGATGTCCTCGTCGAGCAGCACGCTCATCGCGGCCGCGATCTCCTCGCGCGACCGCGGGTCGGTGTTGAGGATCACCGCCACGGTGGCCGAGATGCGCCGCTCGATCCCGGCGAGCGCGGCCACGCCCGAGCGCGCGATCGGCGCCTCGAACGCGAAGCCGAGCTGGCCCGGATGCGGCCTCCCCTTAGGCATCGGCCGCCTCGCATTCGCCGAGCAGCGCGTCGAACAGCTCGTCGCGCACGATCGCCTCGAGCAGGCACCGGGCCAGCTCGCACGGTGTGGTCCCGCGCCGCCCGGCCTCGCCCCGCAGCGCTTCGGCCATCGCCCGCTGCAGCACGATCCGCCGGTCGGACAGGCGCCGCTCGGCGAGGTAGATCAGCATCTGGATCGAGTTCTCGCTCGCCCCGATCTCGCGTGCGATCTCGCGCCGCGACAGGCCTTGCGCCAGCATCGCCTCGACCGCCGCGGTGCGCGTCGGGTATCCGAGCGTCGGCTTGATCACCCGCGCGCCTTCAGCTTGCAGAACTGCGATTGGCAGGCGGTCGCGCGATCGCGGGACACCCGCTGCTCGCACTGCTCGCACCACGCCTTGCCCTCGGCGTCGAACGCCGCCGGTCCTCCTGCTCGCAGTTTCGGGCTGGCTGCCTCGGCGATCAGCTCGACCATCGCGTCGTTGATCGACAGCCGCGTATTGACGCGGCGGCGATGCAGCGCCCGCGGCTGCCACGAGTCGGGCGAAAAGCGCCCCATGCCCCGCGCCACCGCCGCCGGTTCGAGGGCGTGCGCGCTCCTCGCCCGGAAGATCGTCACGAGCGCGGTGATCACGTTGGCCGCCGCGCGCACCGGTTCGCCGGGATAGGCATCGCGCAGCACCCGCAGCGCGGTTCGCACCGGCCCGGCGCCGTTGGCGGCGACGAGCTTGGCGATCCGCGGCGCGCACTGGAGGTCGCCCGGTTGCCATGCCTGGGGGTTGTTGTTGCGGACCTGTCGCCAGCCCGTCTCAGTCAGCAGCGCGGCGGTTTCCTTGGCAGCCGGGTCGCTCGCCGCGAGCTGCGCGTTGAAGATGTCCGATTGGCTCAGGCGTTGCCGCCGGGTGTTGAGGTCGACGAACGCGCGGGCTTCGCCGTCCCCGTCGATGCCCGCAAGAACCACGCAGGGAAGGTGCGCGATATCGCCGCGCTCTGTTGCCCCCGCATGCCGGTGCTGCCCGTCGAGTATCCAGAGGCTTCCGTCGGCGCGCCGCGCGACCACCAGCGGCTGGCACAAGGGCCACTCCCACTTGCGGACCATCCCCACGATGATCCGGCGCGAATGCGGACCGTCCGTCGCCCGCTGATACGCCGGATCGACCTGCAGGCGCTCGACCGCCACGAACTCGAGGCTCGGCGGCGCGCCGACCTGCGGGCCTCGCGCAATCGGCTTGAAGCGCACGTCACTCATCGGACGATTCCTTTCGCTTCGGGGGGGCCGACGCGTCCTTCGAGCGCGATCCGCGTAATCCCGCGCCCGTAGGCCGGCCGGTCGCCGACCAGCTTGGCGACGAGCTCCGGCGTGAACGCGAGCGGTGCTGGCTTGAGGTTGCTCACCGCCGTCAGTCCCGCAGCATCCACGGCGCGTCGGCCGGCAGGGCCTGCTTGCGCACCGGCTCGGCGGCGAGCTTCGCGGCGAGCCGCGCGGTGGCCTCCCGGTGGCGCGCAAGCGCCTCGCGCCGGCGCAGCTCGAGCTCGGCTTCCTTCGGCGTGCATCCGAGCTCGAGCGCGAGCGTGAACGCCGCGCGGTGCGCGCGGTAGCGTTCGGCGAGGCTCCGCCCCGAGCCCGTCGAACGAGATGCGTGCCGCGCCATCACCAAGTGACCCCGATCGACGACACCAGCTTTGCGACCCGCGCGTCGAACATCCGGTCCGCAGCCCGGCGCTCGGATTGGCGGCGGTTGCCGAGCACGTTGAGCATGTCGGCGACCGGGATCGGATCGGTCCCGGCCGGCAGCACCGCCATCACCCGCCGCCGTTCGATCCGCGCGCGCATCCGCAGCCACCGGCGGTCGCCCTGGCGCCACGGGAACACCGTCACGCTGTGCTCGCGCACGAGGTCCACCCGCGCGACCGCCGCGCCGTGCGCGTCGCGGTAGACCACCAGGTCGCCGATCGCGGGCACGGGCGTCATGCCAGCCCCTCGATCGGCGGCACCGGCCTGCCCAGCGGCGGCAGCCACACCGTGCGCGTTTCGCCGGGCCGCACCGGCCGCGTCACGTCCCACACGATCCAGCAGTAATCGACCATCCCGCCGCGGAACGCCCGGTTGCCCATCGCCGCGATCCGGTCGCCCGGCGGCATCGACGGGCGCTGGCACAGATGCAGCACCGCGGCGGGCGGGAACTCGCTGAACAGCCGCCAGCGCGACTGGCTGGAGAGCCACTTGCTCGGCAGCAGCAGGCACACCCGCCGCGATGTCAGCGTGAGCGCATGCCGCGCGAACAGCTCGGAGATCAGCACCCCCTGGACCTTGCGGTAGCTGTAGGGCGGGTTGCACACGATCGAGCAGCGCGCCGGCGCCGCGGCCAGCTCGAGGAAGTCGGCCGGAAAGAAGTCCCACCGCGCATGCTCCAGGCGCTCGGTCTCGACATTGTCGACGATGTCGGACAGCAGCAGCCGCTGGCGGAACTCGGGCGCACAGCCGCCCGAGAACGCCGCCAGCGCCCCCAGCTCGCCCGGGATCGTGCCGCGGCCGCAGGCCGGGTCCCACAGCGTCTCGCCCGCCGTCAGCTCGCGCCGGAAATTGCCGAGCGCCTCCATCAGCTGGCGCACCACCCACGGCTCCTCGACGTACCAGTCGTAAGGGTGCCGCTTGGCATGCCGGCCGGAGGAGATTTCACCGCGCACGGCAAAGCTCCGCGCGCGGGACGGCGTCGCGCCACTTCAGCGTGAACTGCCAGTCGCCGGCCGCCAGGGCCTGGACCCCAGCGATCAGTTCGCCGGGGCATCCCTCGACAACCGCGCGCAGCATTTCGGCGATCGCATCGCCGTCGGAGGCGGGGTCGCCGGAGAGGAACATCGCGCGCTGCTCCATCGGCCGCGCTTCGCCCGAGACGGGGTCGCGCCCGTGGCCGTTGACGAATAGGATCGGCGCGCCGGCCGCCCCCAGCCGCTCGACCGCACGCGCGTACGACAGCTCGATCATTCGCCGAGTTCCGGAATGTCGAACACCACCGCCTGCGCTTGCCGCCGCAAGGCTTCGAGTTCATCGTCCTCGACGCCGCCGCCTTCCAGGAGACGATTGATCAGCCCGATCGTCTCGCTCAACGCATCCGCGGCTTGCGGCACGCCCACCCGCGGGGCCGGCGGTTCGCGGCGGTCGCCGAGCTCGCCGTCGAGCATGTCGCGCAGCTCGCGCTTCATCCCCGGCGGCAGCATCCGCGCCATCGTCGGCAGGAACCGACGCTTCTCGGCTTCGCCCAGACGCGACCACCCGCCCTCGATCGCGTTGTAGTGCTTCTGATAAGGGACCGGCGTCGCGCCGCCGGCGCTGTCGATCCCGACGAGCACCCGCGCGTCGTCCGCGCCGATCTCGGGGTCCGCCAGCAGCGCCTCGATCACCCGCCGCCGCGCGGCTTCGTCCTTCACCGCCGCGATCGCCCGCAGCTGGCTCGCGTTCTCGCCCACCACCGGATGCTGCGACAGCGGCTCCGCCAGCTCGGCGAACGGCTCGATGATCAGGCGGTAAAGCTCGAGCGAGCGGCGGATCGTCCGCTCGTCGAGCCCCATCGCGTCGGCTGCGCTTTCGACCCACCCGTATACGGCGGACATCTTGTCCGCCGTATCGCCGGCCTCCTCAGCCAGCGCTTCTTCGACCCTCTGTTCGCCGTGCTTCACCCGCGCCCAGCGCGCCTTCACCGCCAGCTGCTGTTGCTTCAGCGTGCCATGCTCGCGCGCGATCCGCTCCTGCGCGGCCTGGCACAGCGCATGGACGAATTTCGCGCGCTCGATCGGCGCCAGCGGCCGGCGATGCAGGTTCTCGCTCGCCTCGAGGTCGGCCAGCTCCTCGGGCTTGCCCGAGACCTCGATCGCCCACACCGGAATGCACTCGATCCGCGCGCCGATCAGCCGGTGCATGCCAGTGACCAGTAGCCAGGGCTTCGTCGCCGCTCCTCCTGAGCCTGTCGAAGGATCACCCTGAGCCTGTCGAAGGGGCGGCTTGCGCACCACCTTGATCGGATCGCGCTGCCCGTCGACCGCCATCAGCCGCCCGATCGCCGCGGCCTTGTCCTCGTGCAGGAAACCGATCCGCTCGCCCTCGTCGACGAGGTCCGGCGACAGCTCGAACAGGCTGGCGCCCGCCAGCAGCGACCCGCGAGCGCTCATTTCGTCACCGCACTTAGACGATGCGCGTTCACGGCCGGGTTGTTATGACCCTCTCCACAAACCGGGATTTCCCCGGTAGCGATGACGAGATGATCTGCTTCGACGCCCAATTCCTGAGCCACCGCAGGCAAGGCCTTGCTCGACTTGCCGCGGAACAGGTCGCGCACTTGCTGTCCGGAAAGGCCGCGCAGGGCCTGGAAGGCTTCGATCGAGCCGTAGCGCTTGCGCAGGAGCGCTTTGACGTCCTCACGATGGATACTGATGGTGGCGCCCATGCCCGCTGACCTCGAATCTACGAAAGGGGACGATAATTCCCTAAAGCGGGACTTGCAAGCCACTATTGTGGAGCCGCTGGCCTCTCGGGTCCGCGATTTGGCCGAGCGCCGAGGGCTGAATGCGACCGCGCTCGGGCACCGACTGGGCGTGCCGAAGTCGTCAGCCGCTCTGTACTGGTCGGGAAAACGGGCGTGGCCCACGGAGATGCTCGCCCCGCTGGCCGATCTTCTGCAGACGACCGTAGATTACCTGTTCGGCCGCACGCAGGATTCCGGCATCTTCGAGTTCCGGGGATCGCACGCGCAATTCGACGAGCTGGTGAAGATGATCGGCCGCTCCAAGACGCTCGGCCGAGGTACGATGCAGACCGCGTCCGCCTCAAACGACGATGACATGGTCGATCTTGCCTCGGTGGATCTGGCTTACGGCTTCGGCGGCGCTTTCCTCGACGCTGGCGATCCCGAAGTGGGCAAGGTGCGTTTCTCGCATGCCTGGCTTCGCGCGCAGGGGATAACCGCCCCCCCCGAGGTTCTGGGCGTGGCCCAGGGGATCGGCGATTCGATGGAGCCGCTGTTTTACGACCGAGACGTTATAGTCTTCGATCGCTCGGCTCGGCTCGAAGATCATATGGCCGACAAGATGTGGGTCTTCGCCTTGGGGCAGATCGGCATGGTGAAGCGGCTGCGCCCGCTTACCGACGGAACGGTCAGGATCATGTCGGTCAACCGCACCTACCCCGACGAGATCGCCGCGGCGGAGGAAATCTACATCATCGGTCGCGTAGTCGGCTCTTGGAGGAGTTACTGATGCGCGAGCTGGATCGGCCGTTGGCATCGATTACACTCGCCGTCGTTGGCGCGCCCTTCCCCAATCCCGACGGCTCGAACCGTCACTTCGAGATCCGTCTGTGCCGGCCTGGCGACCCAGTCGAATTGCGCCCCGAACCGAGCAACAAGAAGGATCCCCGCGCCGTTGCCGTCTACAGCAGCCGCGGCGTTCAGATCGGCTATCTTTCCGCTGAACGATGCGGACGCATCGGCGCTATCATTCGCTCTGGGCGCGAGGTCCAAGCGATCTTTCAAGCGGAGAGCCATTTCGGCGCGTATGTGCGGGTGGCCTTCGATGGTGAGGAGCCTGTCGCCACACCCCCACGTGACGAGCCTCCAGCCGAGCCCGAGAGCGGTTGGTTCCCCGACGAAGTCTGGCCCGATGATGAGTAGGTCCCATGCCTGATTGGCGGCGGCGCGGAACCCGCCAGCTCGTGATGATCGCAGCCGGCGCGGCAGCCTTGAGCTTGGGGGGCTATTTCCTCAACAAAAAGTGGCGCTGCGACGGTCTCGAAGAGGATTATCTGAACTCGGTCTCGTCGATGACGAATATAATGTCCACGCGAAGCTTGGTTCAAAACAATGCGGAGCTATCCACTTCTCTTGAGCAGCTCGACGCTAGGGAAAAGCGCAGGTTTGAATCAATTGTATCAGCACTACTCGACGAATGCGGGCCACGATCGGTGGATACCGCTCATCGAAAGGCAAGCACGCAACTCCTTGGGCGATGAGCAGAGAGGGTCGATTGCAGCGAAGGCGCAGGCTCCACTGATCATGCGGATCGAATGCACTGTGCTCCTTGCCGGTTGGCTTCTGTCCTTCGTGTAAGCCGGCGCCATTGGGTTGAGGTGGTTCGCTGGATGTTCTAGTTTGCCGGGATGGCCGGCTCGATCCTTTATCGCCTGCGTTGCGGCCGACGCGTGTGGTCCCGCTGGTGTGAAAGCGAAGACCGGGTCTGGAAGCGCGCGCTCGAGCTCGGCCTCGCCGTTGAGGAGACGGGCCGCCTCTACCCGGGCCCGCTGGTCTGGATCGAGAAGGGCGCGCGCCGCTACGCCCGTAGCCGCACGATCCCCATGACCGCCGAGCTCGACGGCCGACCGCTCCGGCCGATCAACCGCGATCCGTTCGCTCCGCGCGATTGATGGAGGGCGCGGAAAGTTGTCCCACTTCCGGCCGGCCTAGCGCGCCGGGCATGCGCTCGCGCGCTCCAATTATCCGCATGGAATCAATACGTGCCCAGTTAGAGCTGCAAAAGGCGAACTGGGCGCCCTTCGCCCCACTTCCGTCCCGGTTTGCCCGCGATAATCCATCGCCCAACCGCCTCTGAAACGGCAGAAAACCGCCACTAAGAAGCCATTGAGCGACGAACGCCGACTCCAGCCGCTCTCGTCCCCCACCGTCTAAATTCACCACGACTCTAGACGATCTCGCACCCCGCCGGCGAGCAGCGCCACCGCCGCGCGAGCCCCTGTTTTCCGCCACTTTTCGTCCCACGCCGTCCCGGCAAATGCCGGATCATCCCGCCCAACCGAGACTCCAGAACCTCTCGTCACCTAACACCCGTCCCGCCGTCCGCCCCCGCACGGCGCGCAGGCGGTTGATCGCCTCGCCGATCGCCAGGCACACCCCTTCGGTATTGCCCAACACCTCCTCGTTCGAGAAATGCAGCACGGTATACCCCTGGCCCTCCAGCCAGCGGTCGCGGCGGCGGTCGTAATCGGGATCGAGGTCGTGGCTGAAGCCGTCGATTTCGATCACCAGGCTGAGCTCGCGGCACAGGAAGTCCGCGTAAAGGCGGCCGATCTGCATCTGGCGGCTGAACTTCGCGCCGAGCTGGCCGCGGCTGAGGTAACGCCACAGGTGGCGCTCCGCCGCGGTGGCGGCGTTGCGAAGCTCGCGGGCGCGGGCGGTGTCGCGCGGGGTCCAGTCGGGCATGCGCGGGGACTTGCCCACCCCCGGCCCCTCCCGCAAGCGGGAGGGGAGCGGGTTGCGCGCGATTTCAGCCGTTTCGGACCGATCTCAGCCCCTCGGTAGCTTGTTCCGCGTTACTTCCATGCCATCATGCAGCGATGGCGGAGGCAGGAAAAACACCGCGATTGCAGATGCTCTGCGGCGCGTGCGGATCGACCGACATCACGCGCGATGCCTTGGCTCGGTGGGACGTAGCCAGGCAAAACTGGGTCCTGAGCGCGACTTTGGACGACGCCTATTGCAACGCGTGCGACTGCGAAACGCGGTTGGTCGAGGCAACCCTGCGCGACTGAGCGCCTCGTCGCCGCGAGAGGGCAGCCTGCGCGCCGGGCAGCCGCGTGGACGGGGAATCTCCGCGCCGAGGCGTACCAGCCTTAGCCGCATCACCTCCCCTCAACACCACCCGCCCCTGAGCCCCCCGTCGTACCCGCGCGCGCCGCCTTCGCGCAGCATCCAGTCCGCCAGCCGCTCCTCGCTGCCATCGGCGCGCACGCGTTTCACGATCGCCAGCGTGCGGCCGTAGCGGTCGGTCGGCTGGTCCACCCGGGTGGCGAGTTCGAACGGGCCGCGGTTGAGCCAGGCTTGCAGCGCCGCGGCCGAGGCTTCGGCCTGGGCGGCCTCCGCCGGGCAGCGGGCGTCCATCTCGGCGGTGTCGATGCCGGTGACGCGGTAGCTCGTGTCGGCCAGCTTGAAGGTGTCGCCGTCGACCACGCACAAGGCACCTCTGCCGGGCCCGCAGCGGGTGAACACCCCTGCGACCCGCGCCGGATCGCTCTGGAGGAAGCCGGGCGGTTCGTAGAATCCCGCGCCCTGATGGCCGGCGATCGCCGCGGCGAAGAACACCAGCAGGACGAACGGGCGCGCCGCCGCGAGCATCGCTCCGCGGCTTCGCGCCGGGCGCCGGAACCGCGCCGGCTTGACCCCATAGGCGCGCGCCTCGGTCCAGCGGCGCCAGCGCGGCCTGCGGCGGAAGCGGATCGGGCCCATGCACGCAAGGCTAGACGGCCGGCGCAACGGTGCCAAAGACGATTTTCAACGATGAACCCGCAGCCGCGCCCGCGCAACGCCGCGGCAGCCCGTGCGTTGTCCCGGGGCAATGCCCTCCACCGTCATCCGCCGCTACGCCTATCGGCCCGAGCTGTCGGCGATGGACGTCGAGTTCGTCAGCGGGCGCGTCTATCGCTACCGGGGGGTCCCGGCCGAGGCCGCCGAAGAGATGCGCGCCTGGCGTTCGAAGGGCGCGTTCTTCAACCGCAAGATCCGCGATCGTTTCAACTGCGAACGGCTCGGGCAATGGCCCGATGAACCCGCTGAGAACCGCGGGGACTTAACATAGCGCAGGAATTGGGCCGGGTTTCAACCGTTTGGCGCGCGAGTCCGTCCGCGCGGCGCAAGCGCTGAAACCAACCGGCCGGGTCGCCGCTTTGATCGGCACGCCCGCGGGTACGGGCTTCGAGACAAGAGCAAGAGAGAGGATTGAGCGATGTACGACAAGAACCAGCAGAACCAGAACCAGCAGAACCAACCGGGCCAGCAGCAGGGCCAGCAGGGCAACCAGTTCGCGCAAGTCGGCCAGGGCGGCTCGCAGGGCGGCGGCCAGTTCGAGCAGGGCTCGGCTCAATCCGGGGGCCAGCCGGGCCAGTCGGGCTCGCTGCAGGACCAGCAGGGCGGAACCGGCCAGTCCGGGGGCCAGCCGGGCTACGGCTCGGGCAGCGAAGGCGCTGCCGGCCAGGATAACGCTCAGCAGAGCCCCCAGCAGGACCAGGGCGGCTTCGGTGAAGGCGGTACGGGCGAAGGCCAGTACGAGCAGGATCAGAGCCGCGAGCAGCGCTCTCCCGGCGCGAGCGAGGAAGATGACGAGCTCGGCACCGGGCGCGGCGGCATCGACCGCGAGGACGACGACGAGCAAGGGGCCGGCGGCTCGCGCTACTGACCCCTGACCCGTCGAAAACTGCGGCCGCTCTCCCGCTGAAAGGAGAGCGGCCGTTGCCATTCGGCTGGCGCGCCCCATCTGCACGGGGACCCACCTTGGAGAAAGCCCCGATGCGCACCGAAGCCGAAGTCGCCGCGATGCAATGCCCGGTCTGCCGCGTCCCGCTCAGCATGAGCGACCGCGCGGGTATCGAGATCGACTTCTGCCCCCAGTGCCGCGGGGTCTGGCTCGACCGCGGCGAGCTCGACAAGATTATCGAGCGCAGCGCGGCGCCTGCCGCGCGTGGCTCCGCCCGGCCGGAGCCCGACTATGCCCGCCACGGCGGCCAGCAGCACTCGGGCTACGGCCACGGGCACTACGGCAAGCCGTACAAGAAGCAGAAGAGCTGGCTGCACGAGATTTTCGACTGAGCCGCGGGTTGATCGAGCGCAGCCTCGGAACCGACCGGGCCTCCGCTCGCTCTATAAGGACCCCCACATTTCTTGCTTCTTGAAAGGGACGCTCAATGGATAACGACAGCTACCTGCGCACCGGCGATGGCCAGGGCACGCGCAATTTCTACGAGAACGACACCGCCAGCACGGGCGACGTCGCCACCCTCAACACGCTCACCGCGACGCTGATCGATTCGATCGACGGCTATCAGAAAGCCGCCGCCGACACGACCAACCAGCGCTTCGCCGAAATGTTCAACGCCCGCGCGCAGGAGCGCCGCCAGGCGGTGACCAAGCTGCAGGCCGCGGTCGCCAGGCTGGGCGGCGACCCGGAAGACGACGGCAGCACCACCGCCGCGCTGCACCGCGGCTGGATCAACCTCAAGGAAGCCATCGTCGGCCGCGACGACCAGGCGATCGTCAACGAGGTCGAGCGCGGCGAGGATTACCTCAAGACGAAGTTCGAGACCGCGCTCAACAACGCCGATCTGCCCCCCGAGGCGCGCATGGCGGTGGAAGAGGCCTGGACTTCGGTCCGCGCCGGCCACGACGAGATGAGCCAGCTCAAGCACGCGATCAGCTGATCGGGCGATCGAGAACGTTCCGGGAGCGGCGCCGCGAGGATGCGGTGCCGCTCTCGCCGCGTCAGGGCGCGGTGCGCGCGGCCTC
>JBHWTG010000062.1:0-9428 GCA_043427735.1 Tsuneonella sp.
GGTGTAGCCGGCACCGGCGCCCGTACCCGCGGCGCCGGTTCGCACCGCCCGCGCCCGCACGGTCGTCGCCAAGCCCAGGCCCGAGCCGGTGAAGGTCGCTGAGGCCACACCGCTCGTAGCCCCATCCAATGGCGATCGCCTGGCGTCGATCGATACCGCTCTGACCAGGCTTCCGCCGCCGCCGCCCGCGCCCAAGCCGATCGTCGAGCGCACGCCTGCCCGCCGCACCGCTACCCCAGCCCCCGAATTCTCCCTCGCCAGCCGCCCGGCGAGCGACGAGCCGGCCAGGAAGCCAGCCGCCAAGACCACCCCGACCAAACTTGCCGCCAAGGATAGCAAGACCGTCAAGGCAGCCGAGGCCGCCGCCAAGAGCAAGGCAGGCGCCAAGGCCGAGGAAACCAAGGCTCCGGCCAAGGCCACCACCGCTGCCTCGCGCATCTATGTCCAGCTCGCGGGCGGCGCTAATGCCGACCAGATGAACCGCGAATATGACCGCATTCGCAAGGTGAAGCCCGCGCTGTTCAAGGCGCGCACGCCGATGGTGTCGGCAGTCAAAGGTTGGTCGCGCCTGGTGGTCGGCCCGTTCAAGGACGGCGATGCCGCGCAAGATTTCGTCAACGACCTCCACGGCGCCAAGCTGTCGGGCTTCGTCTGGAACGCTCCCGCCGGCCTTAAGCTCGAGAAGCTCAGCTCCAAGTGAAACTGCCTGACGGGATCGCCGCGCGCCCGGCGGACAGCCGCGGGCGGCTTCATGCCGAGCCCGACAGCGGCCCGCGCGGACCCCGCGATTCCTTCCAGCGCGATCGCGACCGGATCGTCCATTCGATCGCCTTCCGCCGCCTGCGCCACAAGACGCAAGTCTTCGTCGCGCCCGACGGCGATCATTATCGCGTTCGCCTGACCCACAGCCTCGAAGTCGCGCAGATCGGCCGCACCATCGCCCGCGCGCTGGGCCTCAACGAGGATCTGACCGAGGCGCTGTGTCTGGCGCACGATCTTGGCCACCCGCCGTTCGGCCATGCCGGCGAGGATGCGCTGGACGAGGCGCTGAGCTTTGCGGGTGGATTCGATCACAATGGCCACACCCTGCGCCTGCTGTGCGAGCTCGAAACGCCCTATCCCGAATTCGACGGGCTGAATCTCACCTTCGAGACGCTGGAGGGCCTCGCCAAGCACAACGGTCCGGTCGCGGCGCCGAAGTGGGCGCTGGCGCAGGTGGCGGCCGAAATTGGGCTTGATCTCGCCAGCTATGCCAGCCTCGAAGCGCAGGTGGCGGCGATTGCCGACGACATCGCTTACGACAATCACGACATCGACGATGGCCTGCGTGCCGGCGTGCTGTCGCTCGACGCGCTGCTCGAACTGCCGCTGGTCGCGCGGCATTGGGATGCGATCGGGAAGCGCTGGCCCGACCTCTCGCTTGATCGCAAGATCAAGGCGCTGGTGCGCGACCAGATCGGGACCATGGTCGGCGACCTGCTGGCAGAAACGCGGAGGAGGGTGGCTGAAACGGGGGTCGAAACGCTGGACGATGTGCGCGCCGCCGGGCGGCCGCTGGTGGGTTTCTCCGACGCGCTTGCGGCCGAGGAACGTGCGCTGAAGAAGTGCCTCTACGACAATCTCTATAATGCGCCTGCCTTGCAGCCGGTCCGGATCGAGGCACAGCGCGTTGTAGGCAACCTCGCCGCCGTCTACCTCGCCGACCCGCGGCTGCTGCCCGATGCCTGGCACCGCGGCGACGAAGCGAACGCGGTCACCGTTGCGCGCAACGTCGGCGATTATCTTGCCGGAATGACCGATCCCTTCGCCATTAGCCGCCACGAAGCACTGATCGGTCCGGTGGAGTTGCCGGAAAAGTTCTGACACGTTGACGGCGCGCCCATTGCGGCGCCACCATGCCCTCCTTGACGCCAAAAAAGGAGAGCCGCTTCGTGAAGTTCGACCGTTACGCGCCCATGGGGCTCGGCTTGCTGCGGATCATGAGCGGCCTTCTGTTCCTGGCGCATGGGACGCAGAAACTGTTGTCTTTCCCAAGCGGTGAGCGCGCCGGAAGCGCGCTGTCCTTCGACGGTCCAGCGGCGTTCGCCGGCGTGATCGAGCTGGTCTGCGGCCTTCTCATCACGCTTGGCCTGTTCACGCGGCCGGCCGCCTTCCTCGCGTCCGGAACGATGGCGGCCGCTTATTTCATGGCGCACGCGCCGCAGAACTTCTTTCCCGTCAACAATGGCGGCGATGCGGCGATCCTGTACTGCTTCGTCTTCCTTTTTCTGTCGATCGCCGGGCCTGGCGCATGGAGCATCGACGGAGGGCGCCGGCGCGCATGAAGCTTGCGCTGATCGGCGCGACCGGTCTGATCGGGCGCCAGCTCTGGCAGTTGCTTCAAGAACGGCACGACTTGCTGGTACTTGGGCGCCGTCCCAGCGGTGCTGCCCGTGAAAAGCTCGGCAGCATGGACCAATGGCCCGCGCTGCTGGGCGGCGAGACGCTCGACGTCGCGCTATCGACGCTCGGGAGTACCCGCAAAGCGGCGGGAAGTTGGGCCGCGTTCGAGGCCGTCGACCGCCACGCGGTACTGGCTTTCGCCAAGGCAGCGCGCGACGCCGGCGCACGGCAATTCCTTCTCGTCTCCTCTTCCGGCGCTGATGCGGGAAGCCGCAACGATTATCTGCGGCTCAAGGGCGAAGTCGAAGATGCCGTGGCTGCGCTCGGGTTTGAGCGAGTGGATGTGCTTCGTCCCGGGCTATTGCTTGGCAAGCGTGATGAGCGGCGCGTCGGGGAAGGGATCGGCCAAGCGCTCGCGCCTGTGCTGAGCGCCGTTCTGCGAGGAAAGCTTGACCGCTATGCGCCGATCGACGCGGGGCTGGTCGCGCGCGCGATGGCGGCGCTGGCCCAGCGCGACGAGCCGGGCGTCTTTCGCCATTACAACCGCGAAATACGCTCCCTTACGCGGCAATAAAAAGAAGCGGGACCCCGGATCAGGTCCGGGGTGGCGGGACTGGACTGGACAACCGCTCGTCATCCCGGGCTCGACCCGGGATCCCGCTTCTTTACTTCACTTAGCCGAAGGTGCGCGACCACCAGCCCTTGCGGGCCGGCTCGGCCGGAGACTCAGCCGCTGCCGGTGTGGCGGTCGCGGCTTCGGCCACGACAGGCTCTGCCACCGGCTCGGGCGCGGCCTCGACCGGCGCTTCGACCTTCTTGGCGCGCGAGCGGCGCTTGGGCTTGGGCTTTTCCTCGGCCGCAGGAGCGTCTTCGGCAGGAGCCTCGGGCGCAGCCACCTCGACCGACGGCGCAGCGTCGGCGGTTTCCGCCGCAACCGCATCGGCCTTGCGGGCACGCGGGCGACGACGGGCTTTGGGCTTTTCCTCGGCGACCGGCTCGACGGTGGGTTCGGGCTGCGGCTCGGGGGCGGGTTCCACCGTCACCGGCGCGGCATCCTCGCTCGGCACCGGCTCGACCATCGGGGCTTCGCCGGGCTCGGGAGCCAGCTGCTCGCCGCCTTCCTGACGCTCGCCTTCCTCACGGTCGCGGCCACGGCCACCCCGGCGGCGACCGCCCCGGCGACCGCGACGCTTGCGGCCTTCTTCGCCGCCATGGTCCTGCTCGCCCTCGGGCGCTTCGCCACCTTCGGCCTCGACCGGCTGCTGCTCGGTCTCGTCCTCTTCGTGACCCTCGGCGCGCTCGGCGTCGCCGCCTTCGTCACCCTCACGGCGGCGATTGCGACCGCCCCGGCGGCGACGGCGGCGACGGCGTCCGCCTTCGCCTTCGCCTTCCTCGTCGCGCGACCCGCGCTCGCCGCGGCTTTCACGCTCCTCGATCTCGTCCTCGGCGAACTCTTCGGCGAGTTCTTCCTCGTCGATCTCGGGCTCGTCGTCGACATAGGCGGCAAGCGGCGCGGCCTGGCGAACGGGCGCGACCGGGCGCGGTCCGCTGCTTTCCACCGCCATGCGGGCGCCTTCGAAACCGTGATCGACCAGCACTTCGACCGAGACGCCGTAACGCGCTTCGATGTCGGCCAGTTCGGCGCGCTTCTTATTGAGGACATAGATGGCCGCTTCGGCGCCGGCGCGCAGGCACACCTTGTCGCCGCGGCCGCGCGCCGCTTCGTCCTCGATCATGCGCAGCGCGCTGAGGCCGGCCGACGAAGCGGTGCGCATCAGTCCGGTGCCGTCACAATGCGGGCAAGCCTTGGTCGAGGCTTCGAGCACGCCGGTGCGCAGGCGCTGGCGGCTCATTTCCATCAGGCCGAAGCTCGAGATACGGCCGACCTGGATGCGGGCGCGATCGTTCTTGAGCGCCTCCTTCATCGCTTTCTCGACCTTCCGGACATGGCTGTTCTGTTCCATGTCGATGAAGTCGATGACGACGAGGCCGGCCATGTCGCGCAGACGCAGCTGACGGGCGATTTCCTGGGTCGCTTCCATGTTGGTCGCGAAGGCGGTCTGCTCGATATTATGCTCGCGGGTGGAGCGGCCCGAGTTGATGTCGATCGACACCAGGGCCTCGGTCGGGTTGATCACGATATAACCGCCGCTCTTCAGCTGGACGAGCGGCTGGTACATGGCGCCAAGCTGATCCTCGACGCCGTAACGCTGGAACAGCGGCGTCGCCTCGCTGTGCGGCTGCACCTTCTTCACATGGCTCGGCATCAGCAGCTTCATGTAGCTGCGCGCCGCGCGGTAGCCGTCCTCGCCCTCGACCAGCACATCGTCGATGTCGCGGTGATACAGGTCACGGATCGCCCGCTTCACGAGGTCGCTGTCGCGGTAGATCAGCGCCGGGGCGGAGGAGGAGAGGGTATTCTCGCGCACCTCGTCCCACAGCCGGGCGAGATAATCGAAATCGCGCTTGATCTCGACCTTGGTCCGCTCAAGGCCCGCGGTGCGGACGATCAGCCCCATCGTGCCGGGGAGCTTCAGGTCGGCGATGATCGACTTGAGCCGCTTGCGGTCCGAACCGTTGGAGATCTTCCGGCTGATGCCGCCACCGTGGCTCGTGTTGGGCATCAGCACGCAATAACGGCCGGCGAGGCTCAGATAGGTGGTCAGCGCCGCGCCCTTGTTGCCGCGCTCTTCCTTGACGACCTGGACCAGCAGCACCTGGCGGCGCTGGATCACGTCCTGAATCTTGTAGCGGCGGCGCAGGTTCAGGCGCTTGCGGCGAACCTCGTCGGCGGCTTCGTCCTTGGCAGCACGGCGGCCGCCGCGGCGGGGGCGCTCGCCCTCGTCGCCGCCTTCGGCGCCATCGTCATTGTCGGCGTCGAGCTCGCCTTCCGGCTCCTCGGGGCGGTCGTCGTGACCGTCGTCCTCGTGGTGCGGATCGAGCGGGCCGTCCTCGAAATCGTCATGATCCTCGGCCTCGGCGCGCAGGCGCTCTTCCTCGGCGGCATGTTCGGCCTCTTCGCGCAGCAGGGCTTCGCGATCGGACTTGGGGATCTGGTAATAATCGGGGTGGATCTCGCTGAAGGCGAGGAAGCCGTGGCGGTTTCCGCCATAATCGACGAACGCCGCCTGAAGCGACGGTTCGACGCGGGTTACCTTGGCGAGATAGATATTGCCTTTGAGCTGCTTGTGCTCGGCGGATTCGAAGTCAAACTCCTCGATCCGGTTCCCCTGGACGACGGCGACCCGGGTTTCCTCCGGGTGGCGCGCGTCGATCAGCATGCGCGTGGTCATTGAATAGTCTCCGGGCGCGCGCCCTGAACAGGGTCAGTCTGCGCGCGCGTGTTGCGGCCATCGCCGGCGCTTTGGGGCCGGCGGGAATGGCGATCAAAAGGGGTGCGTCTGCTGCCGCAAGCTCTCCGGCGATCGCCGGCAAACGCGCGTCGCTGCCGGGTTCGGCACGATCAACTAGCGCGTTCTTGAACTTCATGGATCAGCATCAACCTGTACGGTGCCGGTAAGAACGCCCTGTCATCGTTCCCCCGACCATCGTCCGGGCCCAGGCCGTAAGCGGGCCGGTTCGGACAGCCGTATCGTAGCAGCCTCCTTGCCGCGGAGCAACGCCGCGCTAGGGTCGCGCCGATGCGCCGTTTGTCCGGTCCCCTTCTGTTGCTCGCACTGGCCGCGGCCGGGCTTCTGGCGCTGGCCGTCGTTTCGGCAAAGCGCGGCGCCGCGCCCGGTGATGAACTCGGCTTGGCGGTCGCCGGCGAAGCACGCGAAGGCGGGCTCAGCCTCGCGCTTGCGCCTGCCGTTGCCGACGTCCAGATCACCGAAGCCCGGACCCCCGGGCGCCCTTTGGTGGTGATCGATCCGGGCCACGGTGGCAAGGATGGCGGCGCGTCGGGTGCGAGCGGGCAGGCGCGCGAAAAGGACGTGACGCTGCTGATCGCGCGCGAACTGCGCGCCGAACTGGCCGAGCGCGGCCGGGTGCGCGTCGCCCTGACCCGCGACGGCGATATCTACCTGTCGCTCGACCAGCGCGCCGCGATCGCTCGCCGCCTCGGCGCCGCTTTGTTTGTCGCGATCCACGCCGACAGTGCGCCCAATGCAAACGCCCGCGGCGCGACCGCTTATTCGCTGTCCGAAGTCGCCAGCGACGCCGATGCGGCGCTGCTGGCCGAGCGGCAGAATGAGGAGGGAGCGGTGGCGAGCGCGCCCGACGCGTCGCTTCGCGCTTTGCTGTCCGATCTCGCAACCCGCGACGAAATGGAAGCGAGCGCCGATTTCGCGCTGCGCATCGTTCGCGAAGGGCGCGGCACCGTCTTGCTGCGCCCCGAACCGCATCGCTTCGCAAGCTTTCGCGTGCTCCGCCGATCGGGCGCGCCGGCGGTCTTGTTCGAAGCGGGCTACATGAGCAACCGCCAGGACGAAGCGACCCTCCTCGATCCCGTGAAACGCGGCCAGATTGTCACCGCGCTTGCGCGGGCAATCGAGGCGCAGGCTGCGGTAAGTCGCTGACAGAACCGCTTTCCCCCGCCTTCCCAAGCGAGTAAGGCCGCCCCAATGGACGCCATCGCGACCTCTCCCCAATCGGCCTTGATGCGCCGCCACCATAGTGCCGCCGACCGGGTTCGCGCCGCCTGGCGCGGCAATCGCCTGCTACGCTGGCTTGGATTTGCACTGCTTGGCGGCTATGCGCTGTTCGTCGCCGTCTGGATCTTCTTTGCCGCGGGCCTGCCGTCGAGCGAAAAACTGCTCGCTTACCAGCCGCCGCTGCCGAGCAATATTCGCGGGATCGATGGGCAGCCGGTCGGCACCTTCGCCCGCGAACGGCGGGTCGAACTCAACTACGGCGAATATCCGCCCATGGTCATCCAGGCGTTCCTGTCGGCGGAGGACAAGACTTTCTTCAGCCACGGCGGGATCGATTATCCGGGGCTGGTCGGCGCGGTCGGCGATTTCGCGCTGAAAAGCGCCACCGGCGGCGCGCGGGCGCGGGGCGGCTCGACCATCACTCAGCAAGTTGCGAAAGCGCTTTTGCAGGACGACGAATATGCGGTCAGCCGCAAGATCCGCGAAGCGATCCTCGCCTTCCGGCTCGAGAACACGCTGACCAAGGAACAGATCCTCGAACTGTACCTCAACCAGATCTTTCTCGGCCGCAACGCGTACGGCGTGCAGGCCGCGTCGCGCGCTTATTTCGACAAGGATGTCGCCGACCTGACACTGCCCGAAGCGGCCTATCTCGCGATCCTGCCCAAGGCGCCGAGCAATTACGATCCCGTCCGCCAAAGGCAGCGCGCCCTCGACCGCCGCAATTATGTGCTGCGCGAAATGGTCAGCAACGGCTTTGTCACCCAAGCGCAGGCGAGCGAGGCGGGTGCGGCGCCGCTCGGTACCATCCGCCTCGGTTCCAACGCCAAGTTCCGCGAAGTCGGCGGCTATTTCACCGAGGAAGTGCGCCGCGAACTGCTCCGCCGTTATGGCGAGGACGCGACCGACGGCCCCAACAGCGTTTATGCCGGCGGCCTGTGGGCCCGCACGTCGATGAATCCGGTGATGCAGGAAGCCGCCGCCGAAGCGCTGCGCGAGGGCCTGGCCAGATTCGACGGCGGGCGCGGTTGGCGCGACACCGGCCTCAGCATCGACACCGACGGCGACTGGCGCGGCCAGCTCGATCGCGCGGCGCTCGGCACCGGGTTCCCCGACTGGCGAAAAGCGGTGGTGCTCGACAAGGGCACGTCGAGCGCCAGCATCGGCTTCACCGACGGATCGACCGGCACGCTGGCGGCAGGCAATGCCGCCATGCCGCGCCGGGGTGGGGGAGGGACCGCCTTCTCCAATCTGAAGGACGGCATGATCATCATCGTCAAGCAGATCGCTGGCGACGATTATGCGATCCGCTCGATCCCCGAGGTCGGCGGCGGGTTCGTGGCGGAAGAAGTGCGCACCGGCCGGGTGCTGGCGATGCAGGGCGGGTTTGATTCGATCGGCGCCAGCTACAATCGCGCCACTCAGGCGCAGCGCCAGCCGGGGTCGACCTTCAAGCCGATCGTTTATTATGCCGCGCTGGCCAACGGCATGACGCCAGCGACGCTGATCGACGACGCGCCCTTCTGCGTCTGGCAGGGCGCGGGCCTCGGCAACAAATGCTTCCGCAACTTCGACGGCAATTACGCAGGGGCCAAGACCCTTCGCTGGGGCGTCGAACAATCGCGCAACCTGATGACGGTGCGTGCTGCCTCGCAGACCGGGATGGCCAAGGTCACCGACACGGCAAAGCGCCTCGGTGTGGGCGATTATCCCAATTACCTGTCGATCGCCCTCGGGGCCGGGGACACCACCGTCCTCAAACTCACCAATGCGTATGCGATCCTTGCCAATCATGGCCGGGCGGTGACCCCGACGTTGATCGACTTCATCCAGGACCGCGACGGCAAGGTCATCTTCCGCACCGACAATCGCTGCCAGATCATGGAAGGGCGCTGCAACGCGCCCGATTGGGACGGCGGGGCCATGCCGCGCCCGCCGAGCCGCTCGCGCCAGGTTCTCGATCCGCAGGCGGCGTTCCAGATGGTCCATGTCCTGACCGGCGTTGTCGATCGCGGCACCGCGACCACCTTGCGTGATCTTGGTCGCCCGCTGTTCGGCAAGACCGGCACCACCACCGGCCCGACCAACGTGTGGTTCGTCGGCGGTACCCCCGACGTCGTCGCCGGCACCTACATCGGCTACGATCAGCCGCGCTCGCTCGGCGGGGCGGCGCAGGGCGGCCGGATCGCCGCGCCGATCTTCAAGCAATGGGCCGAAGTCGCGTTCAAGGACGTGCCGCCGACCCCGTTCGTGGCGCCCAAGGGCATTCGCATGGTCCGCATCGACCGCGTCACCGGGCGCCGCGTGTTCGGCACCTTCCCGGTGCGCGAAGACCCCAAGTCCGCGGTGATCTGGGAAGCTTTCCAGCCCGAAAGCGAACCGCGCCGCACGCTTCGCCGCGCCGGCGAAGAACAGGAGCTCGCCGCCGCGGCCGCCCGCACGGCGCCCGAGTCT